>DAOPIR010000081.1:0-12333 GCA_035399245.1 Candidatus Limiplasma sp. | reverse complement strand
TATTTCTACTCTTCCTCTGTATCTTTTTCAAGGTTCGCGCTCTCAAGCGAGCTTACCTATAATACCAAAGGACCGCCCTCTTGTCAACCACAAATTTCCTTATTTTTGATGAAATTTTTAAACTTGTGGCAATCCCTTTGCCCGTCTACAACATTTAGCGGATGCACCCCGAAACGGGCACATCCGCCAAATTTTGGATACTGCTTATGGTTTTTTACGGCTACAAACGGGCTGTTTGCCGGGGCCGCAGGGGCGCTTTATGCTCAATCACCGGACGCGGCAGCGTTCGTATTCAGATAGAGGATCAGCAGCTGGTCCCCGCAGGCCAGCAGGGAAACGCGCGTGCCGCCTGCCAGCATCCAGTTGGCATACGCCGACACGCTGTCTGTATCCACGGTTTGTCCGGCTGCGCTGTCCAGCAGCGTACGCAGGGTGTCGCGATCGGCATCCGCGGGGGTGCCGTACTGCGCAGACAGGCTGTCGTACTGCTCGTTAAAGCGGTCCGCCGCCCCGTCGTAGCGCAGCGTTACAGCCGTCAGCGTGCCGCCAAGGTAGGCATAGATCACAGTTTCGTTATCCGCGTCGTGGTTGAACTGGTAATAGCGGTAATCGCCGGATGTGTACGTAAAGTACCATGTCTCGTCAGTTATGGTTTCGGCGGCCTGCATTTGCTCCGGCGTGGCCGCCCACGTCAGCCCGTTGCGGATGGCCGTGCCGGCCGGCGCAGTTGTCTGCGGATCGGCGACAATCTGCTCGGTTTCGCCCAGCGCCGCGATCCGGTCTTCGTTTAAATAGAAGACATACGTCTCGCCGCTTCGCTCCATCAGGCACAGCTGCGTGCCGTCATCAAGCGTCCAGCCGGCAAACTTTGTCAGCGTATCCGCGTCGATGCCCTCGGGCTCAAGCACGGCAAACAGCGAAAGGGCCTGCGTGGCGTCGGTCTGCGGCGGCGTGCCGTAGCGTACCACAAGCTCGGTCAGGCGGCGGGCGGTTTCATCCGCGGCGGACGACAGGTAATGGGTGCCGACATAGATCATCCGGCCGTCGGCATAGCCGTAGGCGACCTGCATGGCTTCGCCGTCGTCGCCGGTCACGGTGTAGCGGTACTCCTCGTAGTCCGCCGTCTCATAGGTATCCGCGTCCGCGCCCTCGGCGGCCAAAAGCTCATCAGGCGTGGTGTCCCAGGTGATTCCGCTGCGGAAGGTGAACGCCGGTTCTGCGGCAGCATCGGCTTGCAGTACCAGAGGCTCGTTGAAGCAAAACAGGTAATCGCTGCCGGCATACGTGAGCAGATAAACCTGCGTGCCGTCCGCAAGGGCCCAGCCGGCAAAGTTTTCAAGCTCGTCGGCCGCCAGGGTATCGGCGGCAACGGCCGCAAACAGGGTCGAAAAATGCGCGGGATCCGTTTCGTCCGGCGCGCCGTACAGCGCGGCCAGCACCGATTTGCGCGGCACAAAGCCGTCGTCCGCGTCGTAGCACACCGCCGCAAAGGCCAGCGCGCCGTCTAAAAACGCATACTCGGTCTGCAGGGCCGTTTCATCCCCGCCGTAGAAATCGTAAATCTGATAGCCGTTGAGCTCGTAAGGCGCGTACTGATGCGTATCCGCCACGTCCTCGGCGGCAAACACGTCCGCCACGGCGGACGCCCATGTGACGCCCTCCCCAAAGGTGAAAGCGGTCCCGGCCTGCGCCGCGGGGCAAACCGCCGCAAGCGCAAGCGCCGCCATCACGCCGATGCAAAGCGTCCGGCCCTGTTTCATGTTTCCGCTCCCTTCCGCGCCCGCGGCGCGCGCCCGTTTACGGCTGGCTTTCCAGCCGGTCTGTGCAAAAGTATGCCATAACATTATCACCGCGAAACGTAAACAGCACAGCCAGCGTGCCGTCTGCAAGCGTCCAGGCGGTGACGCGCGTATAATCCGCCTGCGTCATATGTCCCGTCCAGATAACGTCCATCAGGGTGTAGAGTTCTTCCACGGTATAATCGGCGGGCGCGCCGTATAATTCCGTGTATTCCGCCGCTTTCAGTTCGTATACCGGCACGGCCCTGGTGTCGTCGGGCAGCGTGATGTACATCATCACCGGCGTATCCGCATGGTAGACATAAAAAGCCGCGATCGAGCCGAGATCCGCGTCCATAATATAGTAACGCGTATAGGTATCGCTGATGGTATTTTGATGGAAGTCCGCGTCGTAATCGTGCATACCTTCGGCGGCCATCATGTCCGCCACGGTGCTGGCCCAGGTAACGCCGTTGCGGAAGGTAAAGGCAGCGTCAGCTGCGGCAGTGCCGGTGCACACCAGCAGCGCGGCGAGCGCCAGCACAAACAGCTTTGTGATTTTTGAGGATTTCTTCATGGAAAGCCTTCCTTTCTCTCCGGATGCGTATGGTTCATTTTTGGTTCTTCCATTATCAACCTTCGCCTCCCAAAAAGAAACACTGTTTGCCTGTTTGATACGCCGCGGCGTTTGAAGTGTCGGTTTATCCTTTCTATCGGATGGTATCGGTTACCACGGAATTCAGCCCGTAGTACTTTGCATAGTAGACGTTGGGAAAATAAGTTTCGTCGTTGGAGATATCGGAAAGATCGTAATATACGTCATAGGGCGATTTGCCTTCAATGCTGTAGGTCGTCACGTCCAGGTTCCCGGCCGCCTGCTGCTCCACCACGTACTGCTCTCTGGTTTGCGCCAGACGGAACCGCGTGTAGTTATCGGGCAAAATGCGCGCCGCGGTTACCAGCGCAAGCAACACCACACAGGCGCAGGCGCCGGCGAGCAGCGCACGGAAGCTTGTTTGCAGCAGCGGGAAAAGCAGCATCCCGCAGGCGGCGAGGATAAACACCGAGCTGCCCATCAGAGAGCGGGTGGGCAGGTAATTGGAAAAGATCAGCACCAGATCCGCCAGCAGCGCGGCTACGAAAAAGAACGCCGACACGCGCAGCTTCTCCCGCTGCAAGCCCAGCACCACGCCCATCGCAAACAGGAAGATATAAGCGCAGCTGAGCACCAGCTGCTCTTTTTCAAACGCCGCGACGACGTTTTGGAACCGAACCATCTTTTGCCCGAGCGCGGACAGCGTGGGATTTTCCTGATAGGCGTTGCGCGCTATCGTACCGGGCGAAAGCACGATCGAAAGCCAGCCCGCAACCGCCAGCGCGATGCACAGAAACATCCAGCCCGAAAGCCTGCGCTCCCGAACCAGCACCGTAAGCCAGCACAACCCGATAAACGCGATCGCCGCGGGCGAGTTGTTTTCACTGGTTGCGCCCGCCAGCAGGCTGCCGATGAACAAAAGCGCCAGCATCCGCCCGGAAGGCTTTCCCGTTTGCTCCACCATGGCGTCACGCACGGGAACCAGCACCCACACGATCAGGGTAATGCCCCAAAGATAGTTGCACGCGCCGTCCAGCCACAGCATCGTCTGCCCGAACGCGGGGGTGAACACAATAAGCACCGCGGCGATGACCAGCAGGAAAAACGGCTCCTTGTTGGACAGGCGGCTTGCCATGCGGTAAATGCCCAGCAGCAGCAGCGCGGCAACGCCCGCGTTGATGAAATTGAACACGGGCTTCCCCACAAGCAGCATCAGCTGGACAAAGAAATGCACGAAGATACGGCCGTGCTGCGACGTATAGTGCGCCGCAAGCGAGGGAAAAATCTGCCACACGCTGGTAATTCGTTCCCCCGTGGCAAAGCTGAAGCAATAGCGGTAATCATCGGAAACGAGCGGCGTAATAAAGTTCAGCAGCAGCATCGCCAAATAAAACGCCCCAAGGATCGCCCAGAACCATATCATTTTCCGTTTGCTTTGCTGTTGTTCCATCGTTTGACACCCTCCCGTTTCGCCGCACGAGTGATCTGTTTGATTATGATATCACAGTGCAGGCGCAACCACAAGCCGCCAGCCCCGCGGCGCGGGCGCGCGGATTGACAGCAAATTCCGAATTTGTTATATTGGCCGAAGCAGAGCTTGCAAACACAACGAAAACCTGTGCGGATGCCAAACGATATCCATGGTTTACGGGAGCTTGCAATAGGAGGAAACAGACATGCGAAAAATCGGTTCGCTGTTTCAAAAAATCAAGTACGAGCTTTTCATCTTCGTTGTTCTGGGGTACGAGCTATGCCGGTTTGCGCCCGGTATAAGCGAAATGAGCTCGTGGGTCACCACGCCCTACACCCTGTCCTACCGGTTTGGGTTCGGCTCGCGCTTTTTGATTGGCAGCATTATCGACCTGTTTACCGATTATTTATCCGTCACGGTGCTGTGGGCCATCATTTTCATGGTATGCGTAGTGCTGATTGCGCTGGTCTCGCTGGTGGGCGGGCGCTTGATCCGCAGGAGCGATCAGCCGCTCAAGCCGTTCATGATCGCAGGCATCGTCCTGTTTCTGGCCTCGCCGGCCTCGGTTTCCTATCTTTTCACCAAGGGGATGTTCGGACGGTTTGAAACCTACCACCTCCTTTTTGTGATCTTGGCGATCTGCGCCGTGCGCCACAGGGTGCTGAAATGGCTGATTCCCGTTCTCTGCGTTGTGATGGTCGCGGTTCATCAGCTCTTTGTTTTTACCTATGCGCCGCTGCTGTTTGTGATTCTGCTCTACGAGATGATACACTTCAAGTTTTCCAAAGAATCCGTTGCGCTGTTTGTGGTCTCCGCGCTCGCGCTCAGCGTTGCCTTTTTCGTGTTCCAGTTCTTTACGGGCAACCTCAGCGTGAGCTCGGTGGAGGAAATGATGGATGAGATTTCCACCTATTCCAACGTGCCGGTCCTGCACACCATGCTGTGGCTGGAGTATTTTGCGCCGTTTACCGAAGCGACGACCGCAACCTCCATTCCCTCGCTCCCGCGGCTGCTGGTGTACAGCGCGGGCACGCTGCTGCTGATGTCCCCGCTGATCGTTTGCTTCTATTCGTTTTGGAGCCGCTGCCGCAAGGCCGCGACCGACAAATATAAGAAGTTGCTTTTCACCTTCATGTTATACTTCCCGCTGATTTTCACACCGGCCTTCATTCTCACGGTAGACTGGGGCCGCTATATCGCGCCGATCTTTATTTCCAATTTCGCGCTGATTTTATATCTGGTGTATCACAGGGAGCCGGCGGTTGTGCAGGTGGCGGAAGGCGCGGCAGAGCGCTACCAGCATGCCTGGCCCAAGCTCCTGATGCTGGCGCTTTACCTGACGGCGCTGGGCAAAATCGACGGCCATGCGGCGCTGACCCTTGTAGCAAGGGTTTTTGAGACCGTTGAGGCGGCTGTGCTGCGGCTGTTCTAAACGATATGGTTTTATATAAACAGGGGCCCGGAAACGTTGTTTCCGGGCCCCTGTTTATGATCGTTGACATGCTGCTTTGCGTCTACTCGCCGCGCCACGCTGCGCCTTTGGCGCTCGTGGCGCTTTCGTTTTACCGGCCTCAGGCGGGCAGGGATTTCATCCCTGCACTCTGCCGAGGGCTTCTCCGATCGGTTTAATTGTCTGCCGGTCGCGCCCCGTCAGGTTTATTGTCGCACAGCTCCTTGTCAGTCGCCCCGCTCGGTTTTATTGTCGTGCGCCGCACTGCCGTTTGCGCACGCTGTAAAACGTCTCGTTTTCAGGGCGTTCACGGCTTCGCCGCGGTGCCCACTGGGTGCACGCTCGTTTGGTTGCTCCTGACCTTTTATCGCTGCGGCGAAAGGGAGGGTACCCCCTACCTATTCTTTCCCTTCAGCAGATATGGTGCACTCGTTTCCTGTGTTGGCGGGAAACAGCTTGGCGATCGTGGTGCACAGCAGTGCGGCGATAAACTCCGGCGGTTCGCGGTCGTCTTTATTGATCCAGGTTTTGATGATGGAATATCCGCCGTTGACCACCAGCCCGTACACATATTCCATTTCGGATTTTGAGTACACGGCGGCAAACTGCGTGTCGATCCACTGCCGCAGATAGGAAAGGCTGATCAGCGCGTCGGGAAAGGTGGGATCGACGTTGTGGTTGATCAGGATGCGGCACAGCGGCGCGTTGTCGCCCACAAAGGCCACCAGTTTGGTGATATGCGGCAGGTCGCCCGCCATGGTGGTGGGCTCGGCACTGAGGTGGTGGTTGATGTGCTCCAGAATCTCGTCTTCCATTTCCTTAAACAGATCATACTGGCTGCCATAATACTTATAGAAGGTAGAGCGGTTTACCTGCGCGCGGTCGCAAATTTCGCGCACGGAGATTTTATGGATGGATTGATCGTGCAGCAGATCGATTAGGCTTTGCCTGAGCAGCTGCTTGGACAGGCGTACCCGTTGATTTTCCGCCATTGCCGGGCTCTCCTTTACGCGCCTTGGCGCATGTCATATCTGCAACAAATGCATTTTCTACGGCCTGCAGGTAGACAGTTTTCCAAAAAGTGTCGCTTTTACAGCCGTTGTAAGGTCAACAGTTGGTTGTTTCATCCACACGTGGTTATTATGATAAAGATGCACCGATTTGTCAACCATGCCCCCAAACCTTACCGATGAAGGAGAACCGCGCTTATGAAAACCCTTGCCAACCTGATTGTAAAAGGGAACAAGATCATTCTGTTCCTCTTTATTTTGCTGGCGATCGCCGGCGGTGTGCTGATGTTTCAGGTCAACATCAACGCCGACATGACCCAATACCTGCCCGACAGCTCGGACGCCAAGCAGGGCGTCGCGATTCTGGACGAAGAGTTTCCCGCGGCCAGTACCTTTACCCTGATGTTTAAAGACCTCGCCGACGACCGCAAGCAGGCCGTGTACGAGGAGCTGCAGACCGTGGACGGCGTGCAGCTGGTGAGCTGGGACGACACCGACCGCTACAACAGCGGTGAATACACGCTGTACGAGATTACGGTGTCCAGCCGCGCGGCGTCCGACGAAGCGCAGGCCACCGTGGAGCGCGTGGAAGCGCTGTACCCGGACGATACCCTATACGTAAGCGGCGACGCGCCAGGCAATACTGCCCTCAGCCGCCTCCCCGTGATGCTGATCGTGGCGGGCGCGCTGCTGCTGCTTGTGCTGTTTATCATGGGCACCTCATGGGTGGAGCCGCTGCTGTTTTTGATCACCATCGGCATCGCCATTTTGCTCAACATGGGCACAAATATCCTGTTTGACAGCGTATCGGAGATCACGTACTCCATCGCCGCCATCCTGCAGGTGGTGCTGTCGATCGACTACTCCATCATGCTGCTGACCCGCTACCGGCTGGAGAAATCCAAGGGCGGCACCAAGCAGGAGGCCATGGCGCGCGCGCTGCAAAACGGGTTTACCGCCATCTCCGGCAGCTCGCTGACCACGATCGTGGGCATGCTCGCGCTCACGCTGATGAGCTTTACCATCGGCATGGATCTGGGGCTGGTGCTCGCCAAGGGCGTGTTCTTCAGCCTGCTGTGCATCTTTACGGTCATGCCCGCGCTGGTGTTGATTTTTGACAGCGCGATGGAAAAGACCAAAAAGAAGACGTTTCTGCCTAAGATGGTCAAGGTCGGCGCGTTTGAGCACAAGGGCCGGTATGTGATTTTGGCTGTGTTTGCGCTGCTGCTGGTTGGCAGCTTTTTCCTGCGCAACAATGTAGATATCACCTATTCGATGTCCAATTATTACGAGGTCAACGATGTATTTGCCGTGTCCAACCCCATCGTGGTGATCTACGATAACGACGACGAGGCCGCCATCGCGCCGCTGCTGACAGAGCTGGCGGCGGATGCGCGCATCGACAGCGTGGATTCTTACGCCACAACGCTGGGCAAAGAGTACACCGCCGACGAGTTTGCGGAATTAACCGGCATGAATTCCATGATCGTCAGTCAGCTGTTTGCCGCCTACGGCGCGGACAGCGCGCCGCTAAGCGACCTGCTTGCCTATATCCAGACCATGCTGACCCAAAACCCCACGTATGCCAGCATGCTGCCCGCCGATGCGCTGGAGGAGCTTGCCTCCGCCGCGGATAACTTTGTGGGGAGCGCGCATTCGCGCGCCATCCTCAACACCACCCTGCCCGAGGAAGGCGAGGAAACCTTTGCCCTGATCGACTTGATCAAGACGACGCTGGATCAGTCCGGCGCGGACTACCTGCTGGTGGGCAACTCCGCCATCGCCTACGAGATGAACCAGACCTTCCCCGCCGAGATGAACCGCATCACCATCCTCACGGTAATCGCCATCTTCCTGATCGTGGCGCTGGTGTTCCGCAAGTTCTACATCCCGCTGATCCTAACGCTGATCATCCAGTGCGCAGTGTGGATCACGATGGGTACCACCTATCTGCAAGGCATCAGCATGTACTACCTGCCGCTTTTAATTGTGCAGTGCCTGCTGCTGGGCGCGATGGTGGACTACGGCATCCTTTACGCCGATTACTACCGCGAGGCACGCAAGGCCATGCCCAAGCGGACGGCCATCACCTTTGCCCTGCACAGCGCCATCCACACCATCCTCACCTCGGGGCTTGTGCTGGTGAGCGTGACCACCGCCATCGGCCTGATCTATGTCGCCGCCGAGCCCGCCATCTCCGAAATCCTGCTCACTATCGCCCGCGGCGGCGCGATCGCCGTAATCCTGATCGTGTTCGTGCTCCCCGGCGTGCTGGCCGCGCTGGACCGTGGGAAGGAGACGGAGACGGGGACGGGAGATCATGAGGAATGAGGGATTAAGAATGAGGAATGGCGTATAGATTGCCGTTGGGCAATCTTGGATTGTACTTCGATTGTGTTGAAAACGGCTCCTTTATGCCTGGTTATTGCATAAAGGGGCCGTTTTTCGTGTGCATTGCCATTACAGGCTTTCTGACGCTGATTAATCCGCTTTATCCCACTGCGCGTACAAAGTCAGCGTTGGTTCCGATGACAGAAAATGGATCTCGTCACCCGGGAAATAGGTTTTACCCCGCAGATCGGCCCGGGTATTCCAGCAGGTGAACGTGTAGCCGTCCTTGGTAAGGCCCTCGGCGCCGGCAACCGTCAGGGGAACCGTTACATGCAGCGGGCCTGCGGCATCGGGCAAAACGCCCTCCCCGCCATTGGCGTCATATTGCAAGGTGCGCAGCACAAACCAGCCGCCCTGCGCGTCCGTCCACGGGCTTTCGCCGGTGCCCGCGATACCGAAGATCGTCAGCTCGCCGTTGTATTCGGCGGCGACCATCGGATCGGTTTTGTTAACCGGCCGCTTTTTGGTATGGCCTTTGGCGGCCGGCGGCGCGCTTTTGTTGGTGCCCAAAAACACGGCGGCCTGCTCCTTGATATACAGGCACAGCTGCATGTTTTCCCCGCCTTCGCCCGCGCCGATATCGTAGGCGTCGCCCTCGCCCCGCCGGGCATAGACCAGGCTGCTGCCGGTGATTATCGTATCAGCGCTGTTGCTGTTCAATCCGCCGCCGATGCCCGCGCCGCAGGCTCCGCCGATGGCTTCCACCGTACCGCCGGAGATTGTAACGCTGCCGCAGCCCCCGCTTGCGCCCGTGCCAAGGCCCGCGCCTTCTTCACCGCCGGTCGCCTTGACCGTGCCGCCGGTGATGATGATATTGCTGCCAAACCCGCAATATCCGCCGCCGATGCCCGCACCGCCGCCGAAGCGCAGGTTATCCCAACCGGTTCCTTTATTCACAAACGGATCGCCGCCGGTTGCGGTAACCGTGCCGCCGGTGATCGTAATCGTTTCTGTATTGCGAAAGCTGCCGCTGCCGATGCCCGCCGCGCCTCTGCCGCCGATGGCCACGATGGTACCGCCGGTAATCCTGATCGTTCTATCGTCTCTGCGGCTTCCGCTTTCCAGGCCTGCGTCAATCCCCGCGAACCCATCGCTGCCGATGGCGGTGATATCGCCGCCGGAAATGATGATATCGCTTCCGGGGCCGATGCCGCCGTCAGCTACAATGGTGCCGCCGGTGATCGTGATCAATCCGTCGTCAATGCCTTGGATGCCGCCGCCGATGCCGCCGTTGGCCGTGATGGTGCCGCCCTCGACGGTAATGATGCCGCCGCTGCTGAAACCGCCGCCGCCAATGCCGCGGCTGCCCCATTCGCCCGTTGCCGTGACGGTGCCGCCGGTGATGGTGATGGTGCCGTTAAAGCGCCGCCGTGAGCTGGAGTTCCATCCTTCGCCAATGCCGCAGCCCCCGCATCTGCCGTCCTCGCCGCCGCCTGTGGCGGTGATCGTGCCGCCGGTAATAAGGATGGTGCCGCCTCCGTTTTCACTGGCGCCGCCGATGCCCGCGCCGCCGTCCTCGCCGCCGGTTGCTACGATGGTGCCGCCGGTGATGGTGGTGGTTCCCCCGTCGCGGCAGCTTCCGCCGCCGATGCCCGCGCCGTTGCCGACGCCTGTGGCCGTGATTTCCCCGCTTTCGATGGTGATCGTGCCGCCCGCGGAGCAATCTCCGCCGCCGATGCCCGCGCCGTTGGACCCCGCGACGACCGTCAGGCTTCCGTCGCCTTTGATCGTCAGCTCCATGCCTTCTTCCACGCGTATCCCGGGGTCGCGCCCGCCGGATTTCAGCGTGTTTTTCCCTTCCACAATCAGCGTATTGCCCTCACCGACAAACGCGAGCGCGCACAGCTCGCTGCTGGTTACGCGCATATTGTTCAGCGTCAGGGTTACGCCTTCAACCTTGCAATTGATCTCCCCGTCCAGCTTGCCGATCAGCGTAACGGGCTCGGTGGTGTAGATATTCACTTCGGATCGGACATTGATCTCGGACACGTTGTATTCCCCGCCCTCGTTGATATCGTAGGCATACGCCGCCCCGATACAGCCCAGGCAGAGGATCAGGCAGAAGATAAACGCGTAACAGGACTTGGCTGATTTTGGCATCCGTCATTCCTCCCGAATTGCTATAATGCTGTTCTTCTGCCAGTATAGCATTATATACTGCAGGCTGTACAGCGTCCTTACGGGAACTAAATTGAAGTCCTTACGCAATAAAACAACGTAAAACAATATAAACAAATGCACGCCGGCAGAAAACATAGTCTGCCGGCTTGTATAGGTTTTGTCTTTTCGTTTAAATATGCCAGATCTTCTCGTTATACTCCCCGATCGTTCGGTCGGAGGAGAAATAGCCGGACTTGGCGGTGTTGGTGATGGCCATTTTCAGCCACTTATCACGGTTTTGGTAGTCCTCCATCATGCGGCGGTTGGCCATCGAATAACTGCCGAAATCCTTGAGCACAAAATAGCTGTCCGCCATGGTGCCGTGGTCGCCCAGCAGCAGCGAGTTATACAGCTCCTGCAGCGCCATGGGCTCGTGCGGGAACAGCGTGCCGTCGTGCAGCTGGCACATGGCTTTTTTGATTTCGGCGTTTGATTCCACAATGCTCATCGGGCGGTAGGTACCCTCGCGGTACATGTTTTCCACGGCGTCGGCACGCATGCCGAAAATGTAAATATTTTCCTGTCCCACGAGGTCGAATATCTCCACGTTAGCGCCGTCCATGGTGCCCAGCGTCACCGCGCCGTTCATCATAAACTTCATGTTGCCGGTGCCTGATGCCTCCTTGCCGGCGGTGGACAGCTGCTGGCTGATCTCCGCGGCGGGCATCAACACCTCGGCGGTGGACACGTCGTAATTTTCGATATAAACGACCTTGAGCATCTTGCTTGCGCGCGGGTGCTTGTTGATCAGCGTCGCCAGCGCGTTGATGTAGCGGATAATCAGCTTGGCGCGGTAATAGCCCGGTGCGGCCTTGGCACCGAACAGGAACGCGCGCGGCGGCATGGTGAAGCTCGGGTCGTCCACGATGCGGTTATACAGCACCTGAATATGCAGGGCGTTGAGCATCTGCCGCTTGTACTCGTGTAGGCGCTTGGCCTGTACGTCGAAGATGAAATCGGGGTTGACGGTGTCGTTCTGGCGGCGTTTGATCAGCGCGGCCAGGCGCTGTTTGTTCTGCTTTTTCACCTTGTCGTAGTCCGCGCGGAAGGCCGCGTCGTCGGCAAAGGGCAAAAGCTTTGCAAGCTCCTGCGCGTCACCGCGGAAGCCCGTCCCGATCACCGTTTCAATCAGCTCAGACAGGCCCGGATTGGCCGACAGCAGCCAGCGGCGGTGCGTGATGCCGTTGGTGATGGCGGAAAACTTATCCTTGTCCAGCATCCAGTAATCGTGGAACAGGCCGTCGGTCAATATCTTGCCGTGCAGCTGGCTGACGGCGTTGACGCTGTAGCTTTGCGATACGCAGAGGTTGGCCATCTGCACCTGCCCGTAGGCGAGGATCGCCATCGCGCCGATGCGGTCCCACTGGTCGGGATAGGCCTTGAAAAGGCGCTCGCACAGGCGGCGGTTCATCTCCTCCAGCAGCATGTAGATGCGGGGCAGGGTCTGCTTCATCATGTTTTCGGGCCAGCGCTCCAGC
>DAOPIR010000080.1:0-12396 GCA_035399245.1 Candidatus Limiplasma sp. | reverse complement strand
TTGCGCTTGGTCAGCGCGTATACCAGCTGCTTTTCACCGCCCTGCGGGTACCACACAGGCAGACCGATGACGGAGAAGGACGGATCATCCGCACAAGCTTTGGTCATCAGCTCGATGGCGTCTTTCTTATTCTTCTCGATGCCGACTTTAACCTTTTCAATGCCGAAAGCCGACTGCAGGCGTTTCATTCCTTGGATCATCTCGACTGCCTTGGTAAGCATCAGCCGGTGGTCGGCAGATAAATACGGCTCGCACTCCGCGCCGTTGACGACCAGTGTGTCCAGCTTTACCTTCGGGGGCATCAGCTTTACGCTGTACGGGAAGGTAGCACCGCCAAGACCGACAAGACCCATCTCCCGGGAAAGCGCAGCCAGTGCCGCAGGATCCAATGCGTCCGGATTTTCCACCGGATGCAGTTCCACCCATTCGTCTTTAAAATCATTATCGATAATCACGCTGTCCACCTGCTGGCCATTGGCCATTACAGCAGGCTGCACATCCACTACCACGCCGGAAACGCTGGAATGAATGGCCGCGCTTACAAAGCCTTTCGGTTCACCGATTTTCATCCCCACTTTAACGCTGTCGCCTTTTTTAACCAGACATTGGCAGGGAGCGCCGATATGCTGGAGCATCGGGATCACAACACGTGACGGTTGAGGCGGCTCCACAATCGGCAGTACAGCCGTTGTCGATTTGCCATTGATCCCTTCGTGCGGATGAATTCCGCCCGGAAATCGATAATACAGACTCATTGAATTCTGTCCTTCCTGAAAATCAATATGGTGCGCATGAAACGCATATATGCCACTGCTTATAGTACCCCACATCAGGGTAAAAATCAAGGCGAAAGCCCGTTATTTCCATAAATGTTCCTCATACTTTACTTGATTTTCGAATATTGCGGCACGCAGCGGCTGCCATGCTTCCATCAGTCTGTCCAACGTCCATAAAGCATTGGCGGGACTGGTGGACGGGAGGATATGGACAGGCATTCCGGTTGTCACAGACAGATGTGATTGATACAGCTTTCCGGCCTTTTGTCCGTTTGCGAATATAGTGTGTATCTGTGTGCCGGTGATCAAAGACGGGATGTCATTGAACGCATACGCTGTCAGCGAACTATCGCTGCTGCCGATGATATCGCATTGCCGGACAACGTCCCAAAGCGCGATATGATTGCGGTGCAGCAGCGACGTTTTATCCGAAACCGAAACAGGCAACGGCTCCGCAAGCAATATCGACAGCAGTTTCCAAAACCGGTTTTGGGGATGCCCATAATAAAACGCGTTTGCACGGGACTTAACGGATGGAAACGATCCCAGCACCAATACCCTGGATTGCTCGTCCACCACGGGCTGAAACGGATGCAGCAATGCGTTGCTTACGTCGTTCATGGTTTCCCTTTCCTATGAATAACGCCCACATCATAATTGATGCGGGCGTTGATGTTTGAAGGATTATTACTAGTTCACGCCATCCTTGAGGCCTTTGCCTGCTTTAAATACGGGAGCTTTGGATGCTGCGATCTTAATCTGCTCGCCGGTGCGGGGGTTACGCGCAACACGGGCAGGACGCTCGCGAACTTCGAAAGAGCCAAATCCGACGATTTGAACTTTGTCGCCAGCGGCAAGCGCTTCGGCGATAACATCGGTAAAAGCGCCAAGCGCTTTCTCTGCGTCTTTTTTAGTGAATCCGGTCTTCTTTACGATGGCGGCGGTTAATTCTGCTTTGTTCATGTGATAGATCCTCCTTTTAATTATGATCATGCAATGTGTTTACGTGGACTATCCATAGAAAAGACAAATCACTCAGGACTTCTCATTGAAATGTGCTTTTCTTTCATCCAGTATACATCCATTTCCTTCAAAGTCAAGTGTTCTATTGATTTTCCTTCACTTTTGAGCCTGTTTTCCATGCCCCGAAAACGTTTGATAAATTTATTGACTGCGGCGTATAATGCGATATCCGGATCAACGCCGCACAGCCTGCATGCGTTCACAGCAGAAAACAACAAGTCGCCAAGCTCTTCCTGTGGATCTTCCTTATCATCAAGGCAGGCAAGGACTTCCTGCTGCTCTTCCACTACCTTCTGCAAAGCCTCTTTTGCATCGGGAAAGTCAAAGCCGACCTTCGCAGCCTTATGCTGCACCTTGGAAGCCCTCAGCAGAGCGCTTAGCGCAGTAGAAACATTGTCCATCGCATCGGCAACAGTGTCGATGCCGCGCTGTTTGCGCTTGATCTGTTCCCAGTTTTTAAGCACCTCATCCGCCGTATCCGCCTTAACGGCTCCAAACACGTGGGGATGGCGCTCAATCAGCTTAGCGGTAATCCCTGTGGACACATCGAACAAATCGAATTCTTCAAACTGGCTGGCAATCACAGCGTGGAAAATTACCTGCAGCAGCACATCGCCAAGCTCCTCGCACATATGCGCGCTATCCGCGTCACGTGCCGCCTCAATGAACTCATAGCTTTCTTCCAGCAGGTTCGGCAGCAGGCTTTCGTGTGTCTGCTCCTGATCCCACGGGCAGCCGCCCTTGGAGCGCAGCCTCGTCATAACGGCGCACAGATCATCAATACCAAAGCGTTTACGCTGTGTCAGCGGCGACGCGATATATAAGCATGCGGTTAAATGGTCATACTTCTCCTGCCGATCCAGCGCATACAGCGGAATGGTTTGCTTTTGCAGCCGCCCGTCGTCATCCCCCTGAAACAGGAGGATCTCCGTTTGATCGTCCAACAGCTGCATAAGCTTGATTTTGCAGGCGCCGGCGCACGCTTTGCTGTGCAGCTCGGACAAAAAGCAGGAAACGGAGGGATTGATAGCATCCGCCGTCAAGAACCGTTCCGCCGAAGATAGCCGTATATCCAGCATATCGGCCTGTGCCAATGCAATGCAACGGTCCGCATGGCTGATTCCGGGCACTATAATGATATTATCACGATTATCAATATGGCCTGCCAATGCCGATACGGTGGAATCCATTGCCGCATCGGCGACCGCGTACACGATATCGGACGATTCCGCCGCCTGTACCAGTGTCTGCGCAGCAGAGATGTTAAACGCATCAAAGGTGTCCGCCTGATCATACAGCGTGTCCAATGTTTCAAAGGGCAGCTGATGATCCGCAAGCCATTGCGCTACGGGATGGCGGCTGGTGCGCAGATAAATGCGCCGCGCCGCGTGAAACGCATCCAGTGTGCCCGCTGACAGCAGGCTGATATCGCCGGTTGAGATGGAAAGAACCGTAATCGTATTCAAAATACACGCCTCCGTATTCAGTGTTTCAATCGTTTGAGCAACGGCCGGATATCCTCCATTTTCAGCGTTCCAAACGCAAAAGACAGCGCGCCGTAAATAACCATGCCGATGATAATCAGCGCAAGCGTAATCAAACGGCCTTCCGGCAGGATGGTCATCAGCAAATACAGCGCGCCTGCCATCAGCAAGCTGACAATGAGCGGCTTAATCAGGATGTGCATGGGATCCCACTTCAGGCCTGTGTATTTATGGACATAATATAGGTTTGGAAACATGCTGGTAGCATAACAAACCAGCGAACCGATCGAAGCACCCAGTATATTGAACTGCGGTGTTGCGATCAGGAAGTAGTTGATCAGTACCTTAAAGCATACGCCGATCATCAGGGTGAACATCGGTATTTTCTGCTTTTGCAGCCCCTGCAAAATGCCGCTTGTGGCCTGCACCACCGTGAACAGGATTATTGTGAAGCCGGAAAACGACAGAAGCATCGCTGTTTGGTTCAGCGCTTCCGCCGATGAAAACTTATACACCATGTAAAGAATGGGCTTAGCGAGAACGCTCATGCCGAAGCTGCACGGCAGGCCGATCAAAAACGCCATGCGCAGCCCCGCATACGTGCTGCGTTTTACGGCGGCATGGTCGTTGCGGGCGATATTGGCAGATATCGCGGGCACCATGCTCATGGAAATGGCAATCGAAAGCGCTGTGGGTACGTTAATCAGCGTAATCACATAGCCGGAATAGCGTCCGTACATCGCGCGTGCGGCCTCGCGGGCATAACCGGCCCCGTGCATCAGCCGGTTGACAATCATACCGGAGTCCACAAATGACGCCAGCGGTATAATGCTAGCGCCGATGGTAATGGGAATCGCCAGCGAAAAGAGGCTGTGGGTGATCTGTTTCCAGCTCTTCTCGGGAATATCCTCGTTTTGTGTATAGGTATCCAAATCATGCTTGCGACGGTTGTACACCAAAAACATGAACGCCAGGGCAAACGCTTCGGCAATCGAGGTGCCCAGCAGCGCACCCGCGGCGGCATACCCAAGGTTGATCTCCCCCGCCTCGGTGACGCCTACCTTGGAGCCCAGATAGGCCAACGGCAGCGCGATGACGATTTTTCCGATCTGCTCGATCAATTGGCTGATAGCGGTGGGCCGCATGTTCTGCTGCCCCTGCATAAAGCCGCGGAACGCGCTCATTGTACACACGATGGCTACGGCGGGCGCAATTGCCATAAAACCCATAACCGTTTCCGGATCGCCTACACGGTTGCTGAGGAACACGCGGAACACGACCATTAGGATCGTGCCGATTATACCCACGGCGGATAGGATAATCAACGCGTTTTTGAATGTGCGCTTTGTGTTTCGGACGTCGCCTTTGGCAAGGTTGTAGCTTACAATACGGCTGATTGCTACCGGCAGGCCGGCGGAGGAAATAGTGAGCAGCAGGTTATAGGTCGGGAACACCAGCTGATAGGTGCCGATTCCCTGATCACCGATCATCCACGATAACGGAATGCGATACAGCACCGCGATGATCTTGCATATCAGTCCCGTAATTCCCAGAACCGTAGCCCCGCCGATAATCGACTGTTGCTTGCTTGTCAACGGAACGCCTCCAAACTCAAATTACGGTTCATTATACCAGATTATCACACACTTGCGGAATATCCGAAAAATAGAGCACCTTCCGCAAACGGAAAGTGCTCCATTTCCTTTTTACAATTTGATCAGTCGTCCAAGCGATTGGGGTAGGTTTTAGCGTTTGCGTCCGTTACCCACTGGGCAACCGTTTCGTCATACAGCGTATCCTGCTTGTCCGTCAGCAATTCCGCCTCAATGTCATCGCGGATATCGTCCAGCGCAACGTCGCCGCTGGCCAGATCGCTGGCATATTCCACAATGTGGATACCGTAATCTGTACGGAACGGATCGGACACATCGCCGACTTTTTTCAGTGCCATTGCGGCATCCATAAACTCGTCCACATAGGTCGTCAGACCGTCGCAGA
The DNA here is from genome assembly GCA_035399245.1 of Candidatus Limiplasma sp. Classification (GTDB taxonomy): domain Bacteria; phylum Bacillota; class Clostridia; order Christensenellales; family Aristaeellaceae; genus CAXXOK01. The sequence continues at coordinate 7,115 of DAOPIR010000080.1, read as the reverse complement.
GCAGGTAACCGGTGGATTTTGTCGGCTCGCTCTTCATGCCGGAATCCTCGCCGTACTCCTCCATCAGCGTGTCAAAGTCTTCACCGGCATCCAGCTTGGCAACGATTTCATCAATCGTGGGCTGGATGGCCGCATAGGCGTTTTCTGTTGTGGTTTCCAGCTGCGTGGTAAGGTCGTCGATCTCTTCGGTCAGCGCCTCTGCCTGCATGCTCAGCTCTTCCAGGCTCTTGGCATCGTTTTCGGCCTGTTCGTCGTTTGTTTCGGTATCCTCGTCGGTACCGCTGGTAAGCTCGTCGATGGCATCCTGCGTGGACTGCAGCGAATCCTGATCGTCTGCGATCTGTGCGGTGAGCGAATCGATCGTATCGCTGTCTTCATCGCTTATCTTAACCAGCAGGTTTTTCACATAGCGATAGCCATCCGGGACATAGTAGATAATATCGCCGCTGTTTACATCGGACGCATACTGCGTAAGATCGGAGGCATAGGTCTCCATAGCGGTTTCGAGATTGGTGTTATACTCGGTTTCGATTTCTTCGTCGGTTACAGCTACATCCTTGACAATTTCTTCTTTCAGCTTGTCAGTGGACTCGCTTAGCTTTTCTTCTTCCAACATTTCGTCCTTGCTGTATCCAAGCTCGAGCAGCTTTTCTTCCACAGCGGCTGCAAGCTCGTCGCCGGTCAGTTCGCTGTCAGCGAAGTAGTACGACTGCACAGAGGAGAGATAGCTATCGTAGTTTTCATCAACCGTCTCGTTGATAGCTGCCAGTTCGTCGTCGGTAAACTGATCGAGCCCGTATTCCTGGATCTTCTGCTTGATGACGGCCTCTTCGATCAGCGAATCCATTGCGGATTCCTGTGCGGCTTCGATATGATCGGAATCCGTCGTATCATAGCTCATGCCGTACATGCTGTACAGGTATTCCTGATAGTCCATGTAATTTTGAACCGCCTGTTCAACTTCGGATTTTACAATCGTTGTTCCGGCGACTTCGATAATCACTGTTTGAGCGTCAACTTCCTCATCTTTTACAATCAGGTCACAGCCTGATGTAAAAGCAACGACAAAAGCCGTTAATACCAGCAGAATCGCATATTTGCGCATAGCGTCGGTCTCCCCTTTATGTCAAATTTCAATACCGATGTATTATACTTGATTTAGGCCCGCACGGCAAGCAGTTATTCCAGCGACCGTACGCTGTCAAACGGATAGAATACGAAGCGGACATGGCCTTTGATCTGGCTGCGGGTCAGCGTACCAACGTCCGACGATCGGCTGTCGTGGCTGTTTTCGCGGTTATCACCCATCACAAAATACTCATCCTCGCCCAGCACTCTTTCGCTCATGTTAGCGTAAAACGGGCCGTCGTTACGATCCGCTGACAAGTAGTCTTCATCCAGCGCTTCTCCGTTAATATACACGGCATGATTGATGATCTCAATGGTGTCGCCGGGAAGACCGATCAGGCGCTTAACATAGTTTTTCGTGCTTTCCGGATACTTGCAGATCACGATATCTCCGCGCTCCGGCTCACCCAGAATATAATCATATTTTGTTACAAACATAATTTCACGGTCATGCAGCGTATCCAGCATGCTGTTGCCGTCAACCCGAACAGGCTCAAATATAAATCCGCGGATAAACAGGGCAATCAGTACCGCTGCGCCGAGCGTTAATATCCAGCTGATTGTTTCCTTTATAATCATTTTTTTCTTTTCTTCGGGCGTCAGTTCCGAAAACTTTTTCTTTTCCTTCTTTGGCTTGGCCATCAATGATGTCCTCCTTCGGTATGCATTTGTTTCAGGGTTTCCGCTTCCGGTACAGGGCCTTGCTGCAGTACCTTTTTTCTGCGCTTTAAAAACACAGACCGATCCAGCATCACAATGCGGCCGCAGCCCAGGCACTTGATCTTAATATCGGCGCCAATGCGGATTACGCTCCACCGATCGCTGCCGCAAGGATGTTGTTTGCGCATCTGAACAATATCATGCAAACGAATCTCGTCCATCAATGTGCCTCCTGTTTTTGGGCCAGCTTACAGGTATTATACAACCGTTGTAAAGAAGAAACAAGCTGTCGGCACCAATGAATTGCCGACAGCTTGTAACAGATCAAACAAGGAACTATTGAGCCAGATAGCTGTGGCACGCGGCGGCCGCAAGCTGCCCTTCGTTAATGGCGCGCACCACCAGGCTTTGGCCGGAGTGCATATCGCCCGCCACAAATACGCCTGTTTGGCTGGTTTGGTATTCCTCTGCCGTGATGTTGCTTCTTTGATCGCGCGAAAGTGCAAGCGCATCAGCCAAGGTATCTTCCGGGCCGAGGAAACCCATCGCGAGCACGATCATATCGGCATTCCAAATCTTCTTCGTTCCTTCGATCGTTTTGGGGGACATGCGGCCGTTATCGCCTTTCACCCATTCGATCTGATCGGTAATCACGTGTGCAATCGTGCCATCGGTATTACGGACGATTTCCCGCGTATTCAGCAGATAGTTGCGGGGATCCCTGCCGTACTTGGCAATCGCTTCCTCCTGCGCGTAATCGATCTTCAGCACGCGCGGATATTCCGGCCAGGGATTGCCCGCTGTCCGCTCCTTGCTGGGTTCGGGCATGATCTCAAACTGCACGACCGAGTTGCATCCCTGCCGCATTGCCGTGCCTACGCAGTCCGTGCCGGTGTCGCCGCCGCCGATGATGATGACGTCCTTCCCCTTAGCGTTCATCTCCTCGGGCAGCTGAACCGTGCTGTCCAAAAGCTTTTTTGTGGCGGTAGTAAGATAATCCACCGCAAAAACGATGCCTTTGCCTTCACGGCCCGTTACTTTCAGGTCGCGCGGCTTAGTGCTGCCGCAGCAAAGCACAATCGCGTCATACGCTTTTTGCAGCTCTTCAACGGGCTTTGTAACGCCGATGTTGGCATTGACAACAAACTCGATGCCTTCCTGCTGCATCAGCGCAATACGGCGGGCGATGATCTTTTTATCCAGCTTCATGTTGGGAATGCCGTACATCAGCAGGCCGCCGACGCGATCCTCGCGCTCGAATACGGTAACAAGATGGCCGAATTGGTTGAGGATGTTCGCAGCCGCAAGCCCTGCGGGACCGGATCCGACAACGGCGACCCGCTTGCCGGTGCGGTGCTTGGGTACGTTTGGTTTGATATGCTCTGTTTTATAGGCGTGCTCAATGAGCATCAGCTCGTTCTGACGGATGGTTACCGGCGGCTGATTGATGCCGCAGGTGCATGCGCCTTCGCAGGGAGCCGGACATACGCGGCCCGTAAACTCCGGAAAGCTATCGGTGCGCAGCAGACGGTCGGCAGCGGCGTCCCACTGTCCGCGATAAAGCAGATCGTTCCATTCGGGGATCAGGTTGTTGAGCGGGCAGCCGGACACGGAGCCCTTGATCATAATGCCGCTATGGCAAAACGGGATACCGCAGTACATGCAGCGCGCTGCCTGCTCCCGCTGCACTTCCACGGGCAGTGTTTCGTGGATTTCATCCCAATCGTTCAGGCGCTCCAGCGGATTGCGGTCAACAGGCAGGAGGCGGTCATATTCCAAAAATCCCAATAGCTTACCCATTGCTGCGCACCTCCTTTTGCTGCATAAGGTATCGTTTGTATTCAAACGGAATAACCTTTACAAATTTCGCCGCCGCAGAACTCCATTGATCGATAATTCTGCTTCCCAGCGGACTGTCGGTATAGGCGACATGTTTTTGGATCATAGTTTTTACAAAGATTTCTTCGTCCGGATCCTCCAGCTGTTCCAGCTCCACCATGCCCTGGTTGCATAAATCCTTGAAGATTCCGTTTTCATCGTATACATAAGCGATTCCGCCGGACATGCCCGCGGCAAAGTTGCGGCCGGTTTTACCCAGCACCACCACTCGCCCGCCGGTCATGTATTCACAACCATGATCGCCTACGCCCTCCACAACGGCCATCGCTCCGGAATTACGGACACAGAAGCGTTCTCCGGCAATGCCGTTTACGTAAACCTCACCGCTGGTTGCGCCGTACAGCGCCACGTTGCCGATGAGCACATTGTCTTCGGGAACAAACCGGCTGTTTTTGGGCGGCCGTACGCTGATAATGCCGCCGGATAATCCCTTGCCCATGTAGTCGTTGCAGTCGCCGCTGAGTGAGAAGGTAATCCCCTTGGACATGAACGCACCGAAGCTCTGCCCCGCGCTGCCTTCAAAATCGATATGGATGCTGTGGTCTTCCATGCCCTCGGATCCAAACCTGTTCGTCAACTCACTGCCGAGTATGGTGCCGGTAGCACGGTCGGTATTATGGATGGCAAGAGTAGCCGATACGGTATGCTTGCCTTCAAACGCAGGCTCTGCAAGCGTTTCCAACAGGCTCTCATCCAATGTTTTGCCAAGCGGATTGTGCTGCTTTTCGCTGGCATAGCGCGGCTGATCCATAAAATCATCCGGCGCATACAGGATCGGCGAAAGATCGATCTGCTCGTGCTTCCAGTTGTTAAGCTTGTCCGTCTTTTTCAGCATATCCACACGGCCGATCATTTCATTAACGGTTCGGAAGCCCATTTCCGCCATGGTTTCGCGCAGCTCCTGTGCGATAAAGTGCATGAAATTGACCACGTATTCCGGCTTGCCCTTAAAGCGTTTGCGCAGTTCCGGATTTTGCGTTGCTACGCCTGCTGGACAGCTGTCCAGGTTACATACGCGCATCATAACACAGCCCAGCGTAACCAGCGGAACGGTGGCAAAGCCGTATTCCTCGGCACCCAGCATGGCAGCCACCGCCACATCGTGCGCCGTCATCAGCTTACCGTCGGTTTCCAGTACAACGCGGCTGCGCAGCTTGTTCAGCATCAGGGTTTGATGTGTTTCAGACAGGCCAAGCTCCCACGGCAGGCCCGCATGCTTGATACTGGAACGGGGAGACGCACCGGTACCGCCGTCAAAGCCACTGATCAGGATGAGATCGGACAGGCCTTTGGCAACGCCCGCGGCAATCGTGCCTACGCCGGCCTCCGAGACCAGCTTCACGCATACGCGCGCCTTGCGGTTGGCGTTTTTCAGGTCGTAGATCAGTTCGGCCAAGTCTTCGATCGAATAGATATCATGGTGCGGCGGCGGAGAAATCAAGCCTACGCCCGCTGTGGAATGGCGTGTTTTCGCAATCCACGGATAGACCTTCGAGCCGGGCAGCTGCCCACCTTCGCCGGGCTTTGCGCCCTGCGCCATTTTAATCTGAATTTCTTTGGCATGGTTCAAGTAGTTGCTGGTTACGCCAAAACGACCGGACGCAACCTGCTTGATCGCGCTGCATTTGTTATCGCCGTTCGGCATCAGCTCAAAACGCGCTTCATCTTCGCCGCCCTCGCCGCTGTTGCTCTTGCCGCCGATGCGGTTCATGGCAATGGCAATGCACTCATGCGCTTCTTGGCTGATGGAACCGTAGCTCATTGCACCCGTCTTGAAACGCTTGCAGATACTGTCGACGCTTTCCACCTCATCAAGGGAAACCGGTTTTTGCCCCGGTACAAGTTCCAGAAGGCTGCGGAGGTTGGCTTTTTGCTTGCTCGTATTCAGCTTCTTGGAATATTCTTTATACAGCTCATAATCACCGTTCCAGCATGCCTGCTGCAGCAGGTAAATGGTCTCGGGATTATACAGGTGATATTCTTCTCCCTTGCGCCATTGCATCACGCTGCCGGGATCAAGCGTCTGTTCGTTGCGCGGATCAAAGAACGCCGACTGATGATGCTGGGCGTTTTCTTTGGCTACGCCGTCGATATCGATCCCGCCGATCGGCGATACGGTTTCGGGGAAGTAGTCGTCAATCAGCTTTTTGCCGAGGCCGATCGCCTCGAAGATCTGAGCGCCGCGGTAGCTTTGCACGGTAGAGATGCCCATCTTGGACATCACCTTTACTATGCCTTTAACGATAGCTTTGATGTACATCCGCTGTGCATGCTCCGCGCTATCCGCCGCAAACAGGCCGGTGCGGATGCAATCGCTGATGGTTTCCAGCGCCAGATACGGATTGATCGCCGTTGCGCCATAACCGATCAGCAATGCAAAGTGGTGCACCTCTGTCGGCTCGCCGGATTCCAGCAGAATGCTCAGGCGCGTGCGGATACCCTTGCGGATGGTGTGCGCCTGCACGCCGGATACGGCAAGCAGCGCGGGAATGGCTGCCATTTCTTCATTTACGCCGCGATCGGACAGGATGAAAACAGACGATCCATTTTCAAAATTCCGATCCAGCTCTGCATAGATGCGCTGCATGGCTTTTTCCATGCCTTTGCCGCCTTCGGCCACGTTATAAAGGATGGAAATTGTGCATGGATTGAAACCCTGTGCGTCAACGGCTTTGATTTTTGCCAGCTCTTCATCGGTGATGATCGGCTGCATTAATTTAATCTGTCGGCTGGACTGCGGAGAAGGCTTGATCAGGTTTCCTTCACCGCCGATGTACACGCGCGTGGACGTTACGATTTCTTCACGGATCGCGTCGATCGGCGGATTGGTTACCTGGGCGAATAATTGTTGGAAGTAATCATATAAAAGCTGCGGCCGGTCCGAAAGTACGGCAAGCGGCATGTCCGCGCCCATCGCGTTGGTCGGTTCAATGCCCTTGTCCGCCATAGGCAAAATGACGTCGTTTATTTGCTCGTAAGTGTATCCGAAGTTCTTTTGCATCTTCCAGATCGGTTGATCCAGCTGCGGCAGCGGCCGGGTAAGCGGCGGCAGTGTTTCCATGCTAAGCTGCAGCTGGGAAATCCAGCTGGCATAGGGATGTGTGGACGCCATACTGGATTTGATCTCGTCATTGCTGATCACGCGGCCCTCTTTGGTATCCACCAGCAGCATTCTGCCGGGACGCAGACGATCTTTATACAGCACTCTTTCCGGCGGAATATCCAACACGCCGGTCTCGCTGGCCAGGATCAGCATGTCGTCACTGGTTACGCAGTAGCGCGCAGGGCGCAAACCGTTGCGATCCAGCATGGCAATGGATTGCAAGCCGTTGGTGGCGCAGATGGCGGCCGGGCCGTCCCACGCATCCATTACGTGGCTGTGAAACTCGTAAAACGCGCGCAGCTCGTCCGAGAGCGTCGTGTTCTTC
>DAOPIR010000079.1:0-12560 GCA_035399245.1 Candidatus Limiplasma sp. | reverse complement strand
CGGATGTGGAGCCGGTGCTGGACGAGGTAATCTTTCTTAAAAACGGCCAAATTGTGCTGCATGAGGACGTGGATACCCTCCGCGAGGAGAAAAACATGTCCGTCGACCAGCTGTTTCGGGAGGAATTCAAATGCTTGGAAAACTGATGAAATACGAGTTCAAGGCCACGGGGCGTATCTTTGTGCCGCTGTTTTCAGCGCTGCTGATCGTATCCGCCGTTACCCGCCTGATGGGCAGCCTGCGCTCCACCGCGCCGCATGTGATCGGCGTTACGCTGGCTTCCATGCTGATTGCCGCCGCGTTTGTAATTACGCTGATCCTTACCATCCAGCGGTTTTACAAAAACTTTATGACCAACGAAGGCTATTTAATGTTTACCCTGCCCGTGAACACCGACAGGCTGATATGGGCCAAGCTGATTGTCGCAACGGTGTGGACCCTCGTGTGCGGCGCGGTGGTCAGCTTATCCATCGCGATCATGTCAACCTCCGACACAAGCCTGCTGCACATATTCCGTTCCAATGCCGACTGGTCCATGCTTACGCTGGATGAAGGATTATTCTCGGTGGAGCTGATCGCCATATTTCTGGTAACGCTGCTGGACGGTATATTGAGCCTTTACGCCTGCATGGCGCTGAGTCTGTATTTCAACAAGCACCGCATCGCCATTTCGTTTGCCATCTATGTCGGCATGATTATCCTGTTCCAGATTCTGGCCGTTATCGCCGCAAGCATCATCAGCAATGCCAACATCTCGATAAACGAGGGCCTGCGCGTTTTCATTGACACCCATCCCAACGGCACGGTACACATGGCGCTGCTGCTGGCACTGCTGATCATCGCCGCTGTAGGCGCCGCGTTCTTCGCGCTTACGCGGCATATGCTGAAAAATAAATTGAACTTACAATAGGAGGAGGAACTTACATGAACATCGGTATCCGACTGCACGACACCATTGCCGGCACGCTGCCCCGGCGTGCGGCGGCCGCTGCCGCGCAGGGCTTTACCTGCGCGCACGTAGCGCTGTATAAGGTGCTGGACACGCCGCCCGCGCCGGCGGACTTTTCACCGGCGCTGGCAGCCACGCTGGTTAGGGAAACCGATCCGCTGCAAATCGCCATCCTCGGCTGCTACCTGAACCTCGCCCATCCCGACGAGGCCGAATATAAGCAGACGCTGGCACAGTACCTGGCCTACCTGCGGCTTTCGGCCTGGGTCGGCCGCTGCATCGTGGGCACGGAAACCGGCAATCCCAACGCCGAATACCGCTACGATCCCGCTTTTAGCCACACCGACGAGGCGCTGGCGCTGTTTATCAGGCGGCTGGAGCCGGTGGTAAAGGAAGCCGAGGCGCTGGGCACCACAATTGCAATCGAGCCCGTGTACACGCACATCGTGCATACGCCCCAGCGCGCCCGCTATGTGCTGGACACCTTCGCATCGCCCAGCCTCAAGATCATTCTGGATCCCGTCAATCTCCTGCATCCGGATAATCTCGACCGGCGCGACGATGTGATCGCCTCGGCGATCGACCTGCTCGGGCCGGACATCGCGGCCATCCACCTGAAGGATTATGTGCTGGAAAACGGCCAAATGCTTACGGTGCCCAGCGGGCAGGGCGTGATGGACGACCGGCCGGTGCTCGCCTATGCGGCGCACCATATGCCGGATGTGCCCATGACGCTGGAAAACACCGCGCCGGACAACGCCGCCGCGGCCCGCGCGCACATCGAGCGCGTATTTAACGAAGTCAAATAATACACAGGGGCTTCCGCCCCTAAAACCCTGATCAGGGGCAGTGCCCCTGATCCTCCCTTTTAACCGCGCAACGCGCGGTTAATGGTGGGTCAAGGGCATAGCCCTTGTCAGGGTTATAGGGGTGAAACCCCTATTTGCTTTTGCGGTCCTTTTCCTTTTGCGCGTACTGCCTGGCGTCGTCGATCGCCAGACGCAGCTGCCGGTCGGACATATTCGAGCTTTGCGTAATCGTGATGGCCTGCGACATGCCGGTATCCAGATCCCGCGCCGAAACGCTGACAATGCCGTTGGCGTCGATGGCAAAGGTAACCTCGATCTGCGGTACCCCCTGCATGGCCCGACGGATGCCCGTGAGCATAAACTTGCCCAGCGTCTTGTTGCGGGAAGCCGTGCCGTCCTCCCCTTGCAATACGTGGATCTCTACCGAGGACTGGAACGGCGCGGCGGTGGTGAACACCTGGCTGTGCTTGGTGGGGATGGACGTGTTGCGCTCAATCAAGCGGCTGAACACATTGCCCACAGTTTCGATTCCCAGCGACATCGGCGTAACATCCAGCAGCAGCAATCCGTTAACCTTGCCCGAGAGCACGCCGCCCTGCAGCGTAGCGCCCATAGCCACACATTCGTCGGGATTGATGCCCTTGCTGGGCTCCTTGCCCGTAAACTTTTTAATAGCCGCCTGCACGGCGGGGATACGCGTGCTGCCGCCCACCAGCAGCACCTGCTTCAAGTCGGACACACCGATCCCCGCGTCTGTGATCGCCTGCCGCATGGGCTTGATGGTGGCTTCCACCAGATGCCGCGTCAGGTCGTCAAACTTTGCGCGCGTCAGCGTGGCGTCAAGATGCCTGGCGCCCTTTTTGCCATTGGAAAGAAACGGCAGGTTGATGCTCGTGGAGGCGACGGAGCTCAGCTCGATCTTGGCCTTTTCGGCGGCCTCACGGATGCGCTGCATGGCCATGACATCCTTGGAAACGTCGATTTTCTCCTTTTGCCGGAACTCCTTTACCAGCCATGTTTCCACACAGCGATCAAAATCGTCGCCGCCCAGATGGTTGTTGCCGGCGGTGGCCAGTACCTCGATCACACCTTTGTTGATGTCCAGAATACTCACGTCAAACGTGCCGCCGCCCAGATCGTACACCATTACCTTCATGGCCTCGCCCTTATTAACGCCGTAGGCCAGCGCCGCGGCGGTCGGCTCGTTGATGATGCGGATCACGTTCAGTCCGGCAATCTTTCCCGCGTCCTTGGTAGCCTGGCGTTGGCTGTCGCCGAAATACGCCGGCACGGTGATCACCGCGTCGGACACGGTTTCGCCCAGATAGCTTTCCGCATCGGCCTTCAGCTTTTGCAGGATGATCGCGCTGATCTCCTGGGGCGTATAGGCTTTGCGGTCGATCCTCACGCTGAAATCCGTGCCCATTTCCCGCTTGATGCTTAAAACGGTGCGGTCCGCATTGGTCACCGCCTGCCGCTTGGCCGCGTCGCCGACGATGCGCTCGCCGTCCTTCAAAAACGCGACGACCGACGGCGTGGTGCGCCCGCCTTCCGCGTTGGGGATCACGGCGGGGTCGCGGCCCTCCAAAAACGCGACGCAGGAGTTGGTGGTGCCAAGGTCTATACCGATTACATGTGCCATGCCGGTTCCTCCGTTTCAGTGGTTCTATGTATGGTTTCCACCAAAGCATGCATACCCCTTTTCCTGCCGCGCATTTTTACAAATCTCCCGTCAAAAACAGGAGCCGCGCCCAGAAAGCGCAGCCCCTTTTTTGGTCTATTCTGTCCGTTATTGCAGCACTGATCCGTCCTCCGCGCTGAGAAAGCGATTTTGCCAGCGGTAGGCGGGTATCGCCCGGGCCGCGTCATGCGTGCCGGTAAGCAGGTAGCAAAGCTCCGCATCCGTTGCCTGTTCGCCCAGCGCCGTAAAGGCGGCGATGGCTTCCTGCTGCGATATTACAGCAATGTTCTGCGTTGTCGGGGTAAAGGCGCACCAGAAGCCGGACATCCGGATCAATCCGCTGTCGCCCACCACAACCTCGATGCGGTTGGACGACGAGCAGTAATTGGGCACAGTGTCCGCGTTATTGTGCGTGGCCGCGGCCCAGTATACGGGCACACCGTCCAGCGCCTGCCCGAACGCAACCATGTAGCCGGAGGAAAGCGACTCAATTGCGCCGTAGGCGGTTACACTTTGGAGATAACTGTCCGTTATGCCCAGCTCCAGCAGCCACGCCTCGGCATCGGCCTGCGCCTGCTCCGGCGTCAAATCGCAATCAGCGACACCGGAAGGCTCGATATTTTCGTAAATGCCGGGCTCATGGCGCTCCGAAGCAACCAGCGCCGTATAGATGGACAGATCCATCTGCCCGAAGCCGTAGGTATCGTTCTGGCCGCAAAACGGCACGCCGTCGGTATTCAAATCATAAAACGGGTACTCCCTGTCGTCGCACAGCTGCGCGTCGGCCGCCTGATCGCCGAAGGCCAGCTCCAGCATGGCCTGCGTGTCAAATTCGAACGGGGACAGCGTATACTCGCCCATCGCGCCGGCGCTGGCCGATGTTAAAATCAAAGCTCCGGCCAGCAGCGTACAAATCCATCGTTTCATATTCCCATCCTCCTTCACTCAAATATCCCGTCGGCATACATCCGTTTCAGAAGGTCCGGCTCCCTGGATTCATAGAACAGGCCGCCGAACACCGCCTCGTTCTGGTATGCGATCTCGACATTGTAATGGCTGCCGTCTTCCATTATCACATCCACCAGGGCGCCGCAGCCCGCGTCCTGCAGGGTTATCTCCCCATAGCCTTGCACCGTTTTGATCGCCATGCTGTCGCCCCGCGCCTGTATAACGGCGTCCGCGGCAATGGCCAGCCATTTTTCATCAAACGGATCAAGATGCAGATCGCTGTACACAAGGCCGCCGTCATTCCATGCCGAAGCCGTCAGCACCTTGCCGGTATCAACATCCAGATATCCGCTGTATTGCGTGCCGTCCAGCGCCAGAAACTGGGCATAGTACGCCGTTTCATCATCATAGCTGATGTCGCAGTCGCCCATCCGGCATATTGTCTCGTACTCCCGCGTGGTTGAAAGCGGCGCGCCGAGCAGCCGCGCCAGCTCCAGCCGCAGCTGCTTTTCGTAAGCCGCGTAATTGCCGTACTGCGTGGGATCGCCGGTCTCGGTGTAGATCACATAGCGCAGCAGCTCATCGTCGGTCATCTGCCGGCAGGGGAAGAATGTAAAGCAGTCCAGCCCGCAGTACGCTTCCTCATCCAGCGTTACCATGCCCAGCCCGTCGTCCGGCACCAGCGGCGTATAGGCGGTTTCGCTTTGGAAGCCCTGCCGGACGTACAGGCCGGCCAGCACGTTCCGGCGTTCATTTTCCTCATCCTGAATAAACCGCGATGCCTCTATCCCGCCGCCGCGCATGCAGTTTTTGTAAGAAAGCGCGTCGGGATCAAACGTCTGCCCGCACTGGGCAAAGGCGTCAATCACCTCCAGGATCTGCTCGTCGGTCAGCGGATCGATCGGCAGCAGGGTGTACAGCGTTTCGCCCTCGTAGTCCTCCGCGTTGAGCGTATACACGCCGACTGTTACGTTATCCAGCTTGTTGAGCACATTTTGCTGCGGGCGCGCGCCCGCCTGATAGTCCGCAAGCAGCACGGCGGCACGTTCGGCCTCATCCGCGACCAAGTGCGGCATTTGATAGTCAAACACGTCGTCCGAGGCGACGGACGCATAGTACGCGCCAAGCGACGCGGTGGAATAATCCGTATCGTCGGCCACCTCCACCGCCTCCAGCGGCGCCACGGTGGGCAGCGCCACCACCGTATTCTCCTGCGCCGCCGCGCCCGTGAGGGGCAGCGCCAGCGCCAGCAGTATCAGAAACCATTTTTTCATAGCGGTTTCACCTCCTGGGGAAAGGATACCTCCCGTTGTGTTGCCAAGTCCGCAGCAGGTTGTATCGGAGTTGTAAAGGTAACGATAGTGCCCTTGCCGGGCGCGGATACGATATCCAGCGTTCCGCCGTGCAGCGCGGCGATGCGTCCGCACAGCGACAAGCCCAGCCCCACGCCGCCCGCCTTGCGGGTGCGTGCCGGATCGGCTTTATAAAACGGTTCCTGCGCATGGGCAATCTGCTCCGCCGTCATGCCGAGGCCGTGATCCTCTACCGCAAAGCCGTTTGAACGGCTGCGCAGCGTAACCGTTTGGCCGGGCGCGGACGCGCGAACGGCGTTGAGCGCAAGGTTATCCGCCACGAGGGACAGCAGCGCGCCGTCACCCGCGATATCGGCGGCTTCGCCTTCTACGATCAGCGCCACGCCCTGCGCCTGATGGCCGACGCGCCGCGCCGTGTCCCAAAGCAGCGGCAGCACGGGCACGCGCGTTGTTTCGATCGGCTCATGGCTGAGCTCCGTCAGCTTCAGCAGCTGCGTGTCCATATCGGACAGGCGCTTGATATCCCGCGCTATCCCGTCGGCCAGCCGGCTGCGCGTGAGCGCGTCCAGCGCGGGATTTTGCAAAAGGCGCGCGTTGCCAAGCATGGCGCACAGCGGCGTGCGCATTTCGTGGGCAAGGGCGTCCAGCAGGCGCTGCCGGCTTTGCGCTTCCTCCGCCAGATGCCGCTCGCGCTCCTCCACCGCCGTATGCATCTCGCAGAACGCCTGCAACAGTGTGCCGATTTCATCCTGTGACGGTTTGGGCAGCAGATCAGGCGTAAACCGGCCCCGTCGCATGGCGTCGGCGGCTTTCGTCAGCCGCTTCACAGGCGCGGTGAACCATGCCGCCAGCAGATACGAAAGCAGCGCCGTCAGCGCCCCCGCGCCCAGTACGATCCACAGCGCGGTCAGCCGCAGCCGGTCGCGCAGGGCATACAAATCGCTCACGTCGCGGATGGTTACGAGCGTCCAGCTATCGTTGAGCGGATCGGCAATGGCATAGCGCTGCGGCGTGGACTGCGTATCCAGCAGCGCGGCGCGGCTGCCGATGAGCAGCGCCTCATAGTTTTCGCTCGGTAATTCCGCGCCCGCCACAGGCTGATCGGCATACAAAAACAGCAACTCCACACCCTGCGCGGCGTACAGGCTGCGATAGCTGCGCGCGGCCTCTACGCCCTGCGCATAGGTGAGGCCGTCAAACACATCCTGCATTTGCAGGTAGATAACGCCCTCGGTCATCTGCGCGCGCTCCTGCTCGCGCGCAAGCGTCTGCGTGAAGCTCTGGCGCAAAAACAGCACAAACGCGCAGGCCAGCAGCGGCACGAACAGCACGATCAGCCACGCGGTCAGCCGCTTCTTCATGCTTCGTCCCCCCGATAGCGATAGCCGTATTTATACACGGTTTCAATCCGGTCGGTATCCAGCTTTTTGCGCAGGCGCTGCACGTGCACGTCCACGGTGCGGGTTTCACCCACATAATCGTACCCCCACACACGGGCAAGCAGCACCTCGCGGGTGAGCGCTTGGCCGGCGTTTTGGGTCAGCTGCGCCAGCAGATCAAACTCCAGCACCGTCAGGGCTGCGGGCTGCCCGTGGCACAGCACCGTGCGCCCTTGAAAATCGATCGTCAGCAGCGTATCCTGATAGCGTGGCTTTGCCGTGCGCCGCAGGATAACCTCGATGCGCGCCAGCAGCTCCGACGGCTCGAAGGGCTTCAATATATAGTCGTCCGCGCCCAGCCGCAGGCCGTACACGCGGTCCTGCACCGCCGTTTTGGCCGTGAGGAAGATCACGGGGATTGCCCGCTTGGTAAAGGCCTCGCACAGGGCAAAGCCGTCCTCCCCGGGCAGCATCACATCCAATAGTGCCACATCCGGCGTATGGCTGCGCAGCAGGGTCCGCGCCTGCGCCGCGTCCGCCGCGGGCAGGCATTCGTACCCCGCCAGCTTCAAATGCATGCACAGCATGGAAACGATGGACGGCTCGTCGTCCACCACCAATATCTTTGCCACGCGCTCACCTCCGGATGCCCATATTGTAGCACATCCGCACTCCAGGCGATGTAACAGAGTTGTAAAGGCCGGCCGCGCGCATTGGAAAAACCTGACGGTTTCCGCATTCCATCCGTGCGGGGATGGCCGGCCGTTGTGCGATCGTTAATTGACGGGAGCCGCGACTACTTTTGTAACACATTTCTTAAAAATCTTTCACCCGCTTGATCCGGTTATACGGTATACTATAGGTACCACATGTTGGGGGTAACGCCGATGGGACGCAAAAAGGGCAGCTATATCTTTTTTGAAGAAAAGAAAAAGCATCACGCTTCGGGATGTCTGATTTTGCTGCTCGCGGTCATATTTGCGATTCTCGCCCTTTCCATCCTGTCCAACACCCTATTAAACCAGCGCCTGACGCTGGAAACCGAAAAAGTGCGCGTGATGAACCTGGATTCGGGGTACAACAACCTCACCATCCTGCATATATCCGATCTGCACGGCAGCGAGATCGGCTTTGAAACGGAGACATGGAAGGATTTGCTGTTTGGCAAAGGCTTTACCGCCGTGGTGATGACGGGCGATATGGTGGGCGCCGGCGGCGATTACGCACCGCTGATCACGCTGATCAAGACGCTGCACGAGATCAAAGCCGACGTACCGATCTACTTTATCGCGGGCGACGAGGACCCCACGGCCGTGGTATCCGAGCTGCACGGCAGCCCCGAGCCGCTGGCCGAATGGGTGCGTGCGGCGCAGGCCGAGGGCGCGATTTATCTGGACCGCGCGATCGGCCAGACGGTGGGCAAAAAAACCGTGTGGTTCATCCCCGAATACCTGTATTCCATCGGCCTGACCGATGACGCGGGCATCAAGGGCATGGTATCTACGCTGGAGCGCCAAAAAGAGGAAATGGAAGCCAGCGGCAGGCAATACGAGGCTGAGGGCGGCGCCAGCTACCGCGCGCTGTGCTATCGGCTGGAGGCCTACGAGGAAAGCGCCGACGCCATCGCCGCCATGACGGAGGATGACCTGCAGATCGGCGTGATCCACGTGCCGCTGGATGCCGACTATGTGCGCCAGATGACCGAGTGGGCCGACGAGGACGATGTGTTCTCCTACCGCAATCTATCACTGGTGCTGGCCGGGCATTACTGCGGCGGGCAGTGGCGGCTGGGCAGCCTGGGCCCCGTGTATGTGCCGGACTTCGGATGGTTCCCCGGCGACGAGGGCATTGTAGGTATGATGCGCATCAACAATATCTCCCAGTATATCTCCGGCGGCCTGGCCGCCAGCGGCGTTTATCCCATGCCGATGCGTCTGTTTAACGTGCCGACAATCACACTGCTTAGCTATACGGCCAAATTGGAGTAGTTTTACAATGATTTATCTTGATGTGTTCGAGTTTCCCGACGCGGAGCGGGAAACCAGCTTTATCTGCGATGTCAGGCGAACCTGCTACGATTCGTTTTATCCGTTTAAGGTGCTCTCGCAGCACGGCTTTGCGCGGATCGATTTTGAGCCGGTCACCATCCTGTACGGCGGCAACGGCTCCGGCAAGACCACGGCGCTTAACGTGATTGCCGAACGGCTGGGCGTGCGGCGGGAGACGATCTACAACCGCTCCAACTTCTTCCCCGATTATGTGGACATGTGCCGTATGGAGCTGCGCGCCGCCGTGCCGGGCAACAGCCGCATCATTACCAGCGACGACGTATTTGACTACATGCTCAACATCCGCAGCCTGAACGAAGGGATTATCCAAAAGCGCGAGAACCTGTTTGAGGAATACCTCGAGGCGAAATACTCGGATTTTCAGCTGAAGTCCATGGCCGACTACGAGAAGCTGAAAAAGGTGAACGCCTCCCGCAGCAAAACCCAGTCCAAATACGTACGGGAGACGCTGATGGATAACGTGCGTGAGTTGTCCAACGGCGAAAGCGCCCACAAGTATTTTGTGGAGAAGATCGAGGAGGACGGCCTGTACCTGCTGGACGAGCCGGAAAACAGCCTCTCTCCCGCCCGCCAGCTGGAACTGAAGCAGTACATTGAGGACTCCGCCCGCTTTTTCGGCTGCCAGTTCATCCTCTCCACCCACTCCCCCTTCATGCTGTCCATGCGCGGCGCCAAGATCTACGATCTGGATGCCGATCCCGTGGACATCAAGCGTTGGACGGAGCTTACCACCGTGCGCGCGTACTACGATTTTTTCAAGGAACATGAGCGGGAATTTTAAGGTTGGAAACGTCCTCCAATGCATGGTCCCGCCCCCGGCCGCGTAGTGCGCGGCCGGTATTTGCGTATTGGGCTTCTGCCTCTAATCAGGTGGATAGAGGCAAAGCTTCTGTTGCTTTCGTTTCCGGCTGATGCGCGATTTTCAGATTTTTAATTTCCGCAATCGTCACGCCCAGCGCCAGCAAAAACGCCAGGCCGTCCGCCACGGGGCCGGCCCACAGCACGCCTTCGATGCCGATAAATTTTGGCAGCAGCACGACAGCCGGCACCAGAAACACAATCTGCCGCGACAGTGACAGCATCATCGCCTGCGCCGGCCGCTCGATGGCCTGCGTAAAGATACTTGCCACCGTTTGAAAGCCGTTGAGGATACAAAACAGCAGATAGATACGGAAGCTTTTGACGGCAAACTCGTTATACAGATCGCTTTGCGCTCCGAACAGCCTCACAATGGACATCGGCGCGAGCTGGAACACGGCAAACGCCGCCACCGCCGCGATACCGGCGCTGATCACACAGATGCGGAAGGCCTGCATCACCCTGTCCAGCCTGTTTGCGCCGCGGTTGAACCCGATGATCGGCTGCGCGCCCGTGGCGATGCCCACCACGATAAAGATAAAGATCTGGTTCACCTTCAGCGTGATGCCCATCACCGCCAGCGGGATATCCGTGCCATATACCGACGCCGCGCCGTAAGCCGTGAGGGTGTTATTGATCACGGCGGTCATGATGACGGTCGCCATCTGGTTGATAAAGCTGGAGATCCCAAGCGGGACAATCGCGCGGCAATGCCGCAGGCTGAACCGGCAGTCCTTGAGCGTCAGCGTAAACGACTTCCACTTTTTCAGATAGGAAAGCGAAATCAGCAGCGACAGCAGCTGTCCCAGGATGGTTGCCAGCGCCGCGCCCTGCACGCCCCAGTGGAATAAAAAAATGAAAATCGGATCCATCACCGTGTTGAAAATCGCGCCGGATACCAGCGAAAGCATGGCGAGCCTCGGGCTGCCGTCCGCGCGGATGATGGAATTGAGCGTGGTTGCGATGAGCACAAACGGAAAACCGATCATCACGATGCTGCCGTAGCCCAGAGCGTAGGGCTCCACGGTTTGCGTACAGCCAAACAGGTAGACGATAGGCTTCAGCCAGATTGCGGTTACGGCCAGCAGCACCGCGGACGTAACCACAGACAGCAGCATGCCGTTAACCGCGCCTTTTTTAGCGTCGTCCGCCCTGCCCTGCCCAAGCTTCAGGCTTAGGTACGTGGCCGCGCCATCGCCAAACAGCACCCCCAGCGCCACGCAAAGCACCGTGAGCGGAAACACGACGTTGGTGGCGCTGTTGCCCAGGTAGCCCACGCCGTTGCCGATAAAAATCTGATCGACGATATTATATAATCCGTTCACCACCAGCGAGATCACGCAGGGCACCGCGAATTTGGCAATCAGGCGCCCCACCGGCGCTGTGGCAAAGGGATGCTGTTGTGTCAGCGTTTGTTTTTCCATGCAATCATCCTCCCGTTATTTCGTTGCTTTGGCAACTATCTTGGTATAAAAAAGAGCCTTTTCGTTGCTTTGGCAACTGTTATTTTATGCGACAACTTCCGAATAGTCAAGCTTTATTCTTATCATCTAATTGACAGCCATTCTGCATTGTTGTATTATTTGGTTGTCTTAGCAACATTTTATATCAAGAGGGGGATCCCCATGCATGAGTTTATGAGCCGGTTTTCCATCATCCACAGGCAATCCTCCGCCTATCTGGACCGCCAGCTGAAGCCCCGCGGCATTACCGCCAGCCGATATACCCACATCCTGGTCATCTGCGAAAATCCGGGCGTATCGCAGGAGGAAATCTCCGACCGCCTGAAAATCGACAAAGGCTCAGTTGCCCGAACCCTGCAACAGTTTGAACAGGATGGCTATATCACCCGCTATACCGCCGCCGAGGACAAGCGCCAGTACCGCGTGTACCCCACCGAGAAGGCCAGGGCGCTGTATGAAAACATCCACGGCCTCGCCATGGATGTGGAGGGCCGCCTGACGAAGAACTTTACCGATATTGAGCGGAAAATTCTGCTGAATCTGCTGGATAAGGTGGTAGCGAACCTGGAGCAATAGGCCAACCGGCCGCGCTGTAAAATTTGTCCTTTCGGCGATCTCGCGGTCTTTGTACCGTTGCTGCCTCGCCACGGTTATGCACCGCTATGCTCCCCTGCGGCTTTTGCGCTGCTATTTGCCACTATGGCTTTTACGACGCTATTTGCTGCTGCGGCTTTGCCCCGCGCCCGCAGGACCTCCGGCCTTCCCAAGATGTGCTTTGCACCGCCTGTCCCAACGGCCTTTCCGGCCTTCCCAGCCTGCGCTTTGCGCCGCCAGCAGTTCCCTTCCGGCATCCACAGGCTATGCTTTACGCCGCCAGCCCCGACAGCAAAAGCGGCGCCGCGGCCCGGAAAACCGCGTTCGTCGAAAAAGCTGCCCCAAATCCCGCGGATTTTCGTCCGGAACACTTTACAAACCCGTCCCCATATGATATATTATATCTCGCTCAACCGCATACGGGGCATTAGCGCAGTTGGTAGCGCACAACACTGGCAGTGTTGGGGTCAGGAGTTCGAGTCTCCTATGCTCCACCA
>DAOPIR010000078.1:0-12636 GCA_035399245.1 Candidatus Limiplasma sp. | reverse complement strand
ACAAATCAAGTCCCGGCAGGCTGATGCTTGCCGGGATTTTGCTGTGTAGGCAACGCATGGAGCGCTGCGCCGTTTTATTCGGGAAACCCTTTGTGGCCTTCCACCGGCACCATGCAAAGAAATTTCAGCGTTTGGCCGTCCGTAGCAGTGTTTACCAGCTGATGCTGCGCGTTGTTGGGGATAAAGGCGTACGATCCGGCTTTGATGGGGAACTTTTCATGGTTCACTTCCACGTAGCCTTCCCCTTCGACGACATACACGTAGTGCGGATAATCATGCTCATGGTTGGCAGAATACCCGCCCTGCGCGATATGGAAAAGCCGCAGCACGTATTCGTCGGACCCGCAAGCCGGCGAGATCAGCACCTGCCCCTTGACGTTTTTATACAGCCCGTCGGGCAGCGTGACGATTTTGGTTTCATCAATATGCGATACGATCATGGGATATCTCCTTTTTGCTGTATTGTAAAACAGTTGCTGTGTATAGTGTATCGCACGATTCGCCTGCCCGTCAATCACATTATGGCGTGATGAAAGATGAATGTTTCTCAAAATACAAAAATAGATTTCTTAATAAAAACAGCCCCCGTAACAGGAGCTGTTTTATTGGCGGAGAGTTAGGGATTCGAACCCTAGTCGGGTTTTGGCCCGAACACGATTTCCAGTCGTGCGCCTTCGACCACTCAGCCAACTCTCCGCAGGCTGCATTAGCGCAACGGATATATTATAGGGGAACGTTGAGGGGTTGTCAATGTATTGGGACGATCAATTTATGGCGGGATGAAAATAACGAACCGGCGGCGGATAAGGCGAAGCCGCCTGCAGGTTTTGCGTATTGGCGGCGTTGGATTTACAATGAGAAAGGGCATGATATACGTCGCCCGTTTGGATCATGCAGAATGTTTCCGGATGTCGGATAATGGCATCGAAAGCGAGGACGCCGATGAAGTGGATCGATCGATTGAACGGCTGTATCGAGTATATGGAAGACCATCTGGAAGATGAGATCGAAACGGGGAAGCTCTGTGAAATTGCGTGCCTGTCTCCCAAATACTTTTTCGGGCTGTTTGAAGCAGCCTGCGGCATATCCTGTGCGAATTACATCAAAAACAGGAGAATGACCAAGGCGGTGACCAAGCTGAAAAAGGGGATGAAGGTAATCGACGTCGCCTTCCTGTACGGTTATGCGAGCAGCGAGAGCTTTTCCAGAGCCTTTAAGGGGTTTCACGGGATTTCTCCTTCCGATGTGTTTCACAGTACCGCTCCGTTCATATCCTATCCGAAACTCGTCTTTCAAATCAAACTGATAGGAGCGGATAGCATGATGTACAGGGTGGAGGATAAGGAAGCGTTTGTGATCGTCGGAAAATCCATCATTGCCAGAAACAGCGAGGGAAACAATACGGATACGGCGGAGCTTTGGAACAGCGCCAAGCGGGATGGCACGGTTGCCCAACTTACGGCGCTTGACCCGAACCATAAGGTATACGGTGCGTGCTTTGCGGTGGATGAAAGCGACCAATCGTTCCGGTACGCGGTCGCGGCCCTGCTGGAAAATGGGACGGAAGCTATGCCGGACGATTTGGAAAGCTATGCGGTGCCGGGCGCCAAATGGGCCGTCTTCCCCGCAAGCGGCAAGGTACCGGATGTGCTGTGTGGGCTGTGGGACAGAATCTTTTCGGAATGGATGCCCACGCACGAGTATGAAATCGACCACAGCCGCCCGGACATTGAAAACTATGGGGACGGCAGCGTGGAGGTATGGCTGCCCATTATTTGATGGATGATGAAACGACTGCTCTTCCGTGCGCAAACCCCGCCAGGCAATAGCCATGGCGGGGTTTGTATGTGATTGGAATTAGCGTTTACAGTATATTACGACCGGCAGAATTTATCGATGTAGGCATCCAGGCATTTTTGGATTACCTGCTGGGCGGTTTCATGGCCGTGCAGCTCGTCCACCACGGTTTCCTTGCCCTCCAGATTTTTGTAAACCGAAAAGAAATGCGACATTTCCGAGAAGATATGCTGCGGAAGCTCGCTGACGTCCTTATAGCAGTTGAATGTCGGGTCCTGAAACGGGATGGCGATGATTTTCTCATCCAGCCGCCCCTGATCCAGCATCGTCAGCACGCCGATGGGGTAGCAGCGCACCAGTGCCAGCGGCTGGATGACCTCGCTGCATACCACCAGCACATCCAGCGGATCCAGATCGTCGGCATAGGTGCGGGGGATGAGCCCGTAATTGCATGGGTAATGCGTGGAGGTGTACAGGATGCGGTCCAGGATCAGGCTGCCGGTTTCCTTGTCCAGCTCGTACTTCTTCTTGCTGCCCTTTTCGATCTCCACCACGGCGATAAAATCCGCCGGTGTAACCCGCGCCGGTGAAATATCGTGCCATATATTGCCCATAACGATCCACCTCCCGAATTGGTTGATTTCATTGTAGCAAGCGGCGCTGGTTTTGTAAACTCGGGCATGGTAACGGGTAGGCTGTAAGGGGCCTGCCGCCCGCATTTTCATACCCGTGCGGGGTCCGGTGGTTTACACAGCCTACTTGTGTGTGCTTGACAACGGAAAGCAAATCGATATAATTAGTTAGACTAACGAATTAATGAAGAGGGATAACTCTGGAAGGGCGGCATGGCGATGGATGCGTTTGATCGGGAGCTGAACCAGTTGCTGGTGATGGCATACCGCAAAATCAACAAGCTGGAGGAGGGCATCCTGCATTCGGTAAGCGGGATGGATCTTTCCATCAGCGAAATGCACCTGCTGGAGGCCATCGGGGAGAAGAAGGGCGAAGGCGTGCCCCTGTATGAGCTGGCGCAGCGCATGGAGCTTTCCGCGCCCACGGTTACGGTTGCCATCAACAAGCTGACCAAGAAAGGATTTGTGGTGAAATGCAAATCCGAAAAGGACAGGCGCAGTGTGATTGTGGAGCTGACGCGCCTGGGCAAAAAGATGGACGCCGCGCATCGCTATTTCCACGAAAAGATGGTACGGGACATCAATAAGCTGCTTACACCGGATGAGCGCGAAGGCATGCTCAAGGGGATGACGGAGCTCAATCAGTTTTTTCAGGCTGCGCTGGATGATATGGAAGAAAAAAAGCAGCAGCAGCGAGCCCAACTTTAGACGAAAGCGTGTGAACGAATGAAAGTACGATCCTTCGGGCATGCACTGCCCGCGCGGGAAGTAACAAACGACGAACTCACAGCAATACTCGACACCTCGGACGAATGGATCAAGTCCCACACCGGCATCGGCAGCCGGCATGTGCTATCCGGCGGGGAGACGATCAGCACGCTGGGCGCGCAGGCGGCGCGCATGGCGCTGCGCAAGGCAGGGGTTACGGCGGCGGACCTTGACTTTATTATCTGTTCCACCACCGCGGGGGAAATGCTGTTTCCGGCAACCGCGTGCCTGATCCAGCAAAAGCTCGGGGCCAAATGCCCCGCGATGGATGTCAACGCCGGCTGCACAGGCTTTTTATACGCGATGAACCTCGCCGACGCGATGCTGACGTGCGGCAAGGCAAAGCGTGTGCTTCTGGTGGCCGCTGAGCAGATCACCCGCCTGGCTGACTGGAAGGACCGCAGCACCTGTGTGCTCTTTGGCGACGGTGCGGGCGCGGCGGTATGCGAGGCAGGCGAGGGCTTTAAGGCGGTTCGCCTCACGGCGCGCGGCACCGCGGAACCGCTCTACGGCATGGCCGACGGCGGCAATTGCCCGTTTGACGATCAGATTCCGCAGGCCAAGCCCCTACAGATGAACGGGCAGGAAATCTTCAAGTTTGCGGTCACCCAATCCTGCAAGGATATCCGCCATCTGCTGGACCGCACCGGCACACCGGCCGATACGGTGGACTACTACGTGCTTCATCAGGCGAACCGCCGCATATTGGATGCGGCGCGCAACCGCCTGAAGCAACCTGCCGAGAAATTTCCCGTAAACATCACCACGCATGGCAACGCGGGCTCGGCGGGGATACCCGTTCTCCTGTCCGAAATGGCGGAGGACGGCCGCCTGCAAACGGGACAAACCCTCGTTTTAAGCGCGTTCGGCGCCGGGCTGACCTCAGGTGCGGCATTGCTGCAATTCAATATTTAGGAGGAAATGAACATGAACACTTTTGAAACCATCGCGAAACTGCTGGCCGAGAGCAAGGATATGGACGTAAACGACATCAGGCCCGATATGAGCTTTTCCGATCTGGAGCTGGACAGCCTGGATGTGGCGGAGCTTGTGATGAACCTGGAAGACGAGCTGGGCGTAGCCGTAGAGATTGACGAATCGCTGCGCACGATTGCCGATTTAGTTGCGAAAGTGGATGCCGATAAGCAATGATGAACTCAGTATTGGTGCAGGAACTGGGGCTTACGTACCCCATTTTTCAGGGCGGCATGGCCTGGGTGTCGGATGCGGCGCTCGCGGCGGCCGTGTCCAATGCTGGCGGGCTGGGCATTATCTCCGCGATGAACCTGGACGCGGAGTATCTGCGCGGGCAGATTCAAAAATGCCGCACGCTGACGGATAAGCCCTTCGGCGTCAATGTGATGCTGATGAGCCCGCACGTACAGGAAGTAGCGCAGGTCTGCGCGCAAGAGGCGCCCGCTGTGGTTACCACGGGCGCGGGCCTGCCCAACCAGTATATGAAACCGTGGCTGGAGGCGGGCATCCGTGTGATCCCCGTTGTTCCCTCCACGGCGATGGCCAAGCTGGTGGAGCGCGCCGGTGCGTACGCCGTGATCGCCGAGGGCGGCGAATCGGGCGGGCATGTGGGCGACCTGTCCACTATCACGCTGGTACCGCAGGTGGTGGATGCCGTCAGCATCCCCGTGATTGCCGCCGGCGGCATTGCGGACGGACGCGGCGCGGCTGTGGCCTTTATGCTGGGCGCGGTCGGTGTGCAGTGCGGCACGGTGTTCCTGTGCGCGGAAGAATGCACCGTGCATGACAATTACAAGCAAAAGGTGCTTGCCGCCCGGGACATCGATACCATCGTCACCGGCAAACGGCTGGGCCATGCCGTGCGCAGTATCCGCAATCCGTTTACCAAGCGCTATGCCAAACAGGAATACAATCCGCAGTGTACGGACGACGAGCTGGAAGCGCTTGGCGTGGGAGCACTGCGCAAGGCGGCCGTGGAAGGCGATCTGGATAACGGCTGTTTTCTGGCCGGCCAGGCGGCCGCAATGGTGCATGCAATCCGGCCCGCAAAGGAAATTATTGAGACCATGTTTACACAGGCAGAGCAATTGCTTAAAGGAGCGCCCGCATGGGTAAAATAGCGTTTGTGTTCGCGGGGCAGGGTGCCCAGTACGCCGGTATGGGGCAAAGCCTCTATCAAGCGTCGCCTGCCGCCAAAGCACTCCTCAATCAAGCGGAAGCCCTGCGCGGCGGCACGCTGGCGCAGTGCTTTTCCGGTTCGAAAGAGGACTTGAGTATCACCCTCAACGCCCAGCCCTGCCTGATGGCGGTGGACTGCGCCTGCGCGGCCGCGTTGATGGAACGGGACATACAGCCGGACGGACTGGCGGGCTTTTCGCTGGGAGAGGTTGCCGCGCTGGCAACCGGAGGTATGCTGCCGTTTGCGCAGGCGTTTGCGCTGGTGATGCGGCGCGCGGAGTTTATGCACGAATGTGCGCTGCAAAATCCCGGCGGTATGGCTGCGGTACTGAAATTACAGGACGAACAGGCGGAAGCGCTGTGTGCCCAATACGGCGCTTATCCTGTCAACTATAACTGCCCGGGGCAGGTGGTATGCGCAATGGCAGCCGATCGCATGCAGCCGTTTGCACAGGCGGTAAAGGCGGCGGGCGGGCGCGCGCTGCCGCTGGCGGTCAGCGGCGGGTTTCACAGCCCCTTCATGCGGGAAGCCGCCGCCATGCTGCGAACCTATGCGCAGAGGCTGTCCTTTGCGGAGCCTGCCGTTTCGCTGTATGCCAACGCGACCTGTGGGCTGTATACCACGGATCAGGCGGCGGATCTTCTGGGTATGCAGGTGGACCATCCCGTACGCTGGACCGAGCTGATCCGCAATATGCTTTCACAAGGTTATACGGACTTTATCGAGGTCGGCGCAGGCGCCGTGCTGTCGGGGCTGATCCGCAAAATCGGCGGGGCGGGCTACATCGGTCATGTGGAAGACGAGCAATCGCTGTGTGATGTGATCGACCATTACAAGGAGGCTGCACTATGCTGAGTGCGAAAACGGCGCTGGTTTCCGGCGGCAGCCGCGGTATCGGGCGGGCAATCTGCCTTGCACTGGCCCAACAGGGCGCGGATATCGCCTTTGTGTATGCCGGCAATACCGCTATGGCGGAGGAAACCGTTCGGCTGCTTACCGGATATAACGTGCGTGTAAAAGCCTATGTCTGCGATGTGACGGATTTTATGGCCACAGAGCAGCTGGTGAAAACTGTGACGGCGGATTTCGGCGGGATCGATATCCTTGTCAACAATGCCGGCATCACGCGGGATGCGCTGTGCATGCGCATGAGCGAGCAGGACTTTGACACGGTAATCGGCACAAACCTGAAAGGCGCGTTTCACCTCATCCGGCATACGTCCGCGCTGATGCTTAAAAAGCGAGCCGGACGGATTGTCAACATCACCTCGGTCGCGGGGCTGATGGGAAATCCCGGGCAGGCAAACTACGCCGCCGCCAAGGCGGGGCTGGTCGGCCTGACCAAAACCGTTGCCAAAGAGCTGGCCGCACGCGGGATTACCTGCAACGCCGTAGCACCCGGTTTTATCAAAACCGATATGACCGACGCTATGCCCGAGGCCGTACGGCAAAAGGGGATCGAGATGGTCCCGCTCAGGCGGATGGGTACGCCGGAGGAAGTAGCCGGCCTGGTGGCCTTTCTGTGCTCGGACGCGGCCGCATATATCACAGGACAGGTTATACAGGCAGACGGCGGACTGCGTATGTAAGGAGTGAAACGAATGAATCGGGTTGTGATTACCGGCATGGGCGCCGTAACGCCCGTCGGTTTGGACGTCGAATCATTTTGGAACGCGCTTGTGGCCGGCAGCTGCGGCGTAGGCCCTATTACGCGCTTTGACGCGCAGGGCCTGAAGGTACGGCTGGCGGCGGAGCTGAAGGATTTTAATCCTGCCGATTTCGGCATTGAAAAGAGCGCCGCGCGCAAGCTGGATCTGTTTGTGCAATATGCGCTGGCCGCGGCTTCGCAGGCGGTGGCGCAGTCCGGACTTGCCAGCGGGGAGAACATTGCGGCGGATCGCCTGGGCGTGTATATCGGATCGGGGATCGGCGGCATTCAGACCTTTGTGGATAATGCCGTGCGCTGCCATGAGCGCGGTGCGGAGAAAGTATCGCCGCACTTTATCCCGATGATGATTGCCAACATGGCTACCGGCCATACGGCGATCAAGTATGGGGCAAAGGGTCCCAGCCTGCCTGTGGTCACGGCCTGCGCGACCTCCAACCATGCCATCGGCGAGGCGTACCGCGCCATTAAGGGCGGCTATGCCGACGCGATTTTAGCGGGCGGCGCGGAAGCGGCCATCTGCCCGCTGGCGGTAGGCGGCTTTACCAACTGCATGGCGCTGACCACCGCAAGCGACCCGCTGGCGGCCAGCCTGCCGTTTGACAAGCGCCGCGGCGGCTTTGTGATGGCGGAGGGTGCCGCCGTGGTGGTGCTAGAAAGCTATGAGCATGCCAAAGCGCGCGGCGCGCGGATTCTCGGGGAAATCTGCGGTTATAGCAACACCTGCGACGCCTACCATATTACCGCGCCCGATCCTACCGCCCGGACCGCCGCACGGGCGATCCGCCTGGCGATGGATGAGGCGGGCTATCAGGACAGCGACCGCGTATACATTAACGCCCACGGCACGGGTACCCCGCTCAATGACAGCTCCGAGACCCTTGCTATCAAGCTTGCCATGGGGGACGAAGCCGCGCACCGCGCCATGGTCTCCTCCACCAAGAGCGTAACGGGGCATATGCTGGGTGCGGCAGGCGCGGCGGAGTGCATCGCGGCGGCGCTGGCGCTGCAAACCGGCGTTCTTCCGCCGACCGTCGGCCTGACGGAGCCGGACCCCGCCTGTGACCTGGACTATATCCCGCTGAAAAAGCGCGAAGCGCAGTGCGACCTGGCGCTGAATATCTCGCTGGGTTTCGGCGGCCATAACGCCTGCGTGGCGCTGCGGAGGGTGAAAGTATGAATATAGACGATGTAAAAGCGCTGGCCGAGGTGCTGGCGCAATCGGACTTATCGGTACTGGAGTATAAGGAAGGCGATGTGAGCATCCGGCTGGAGCGTGCGTCCGGCTGTGCGCCGGCCGCTAAGTGCGAGCCTGCCGTGCCCGCCGCAAATGCCGCCGAGGATATGGCCGAGCAGCACAACGATTTCAACAACATGCATGAGCTCAAGGCCCCGATGGTCGGCGTGTTCTACGCCGCCGCGTCGCCGGAGGCCGAGCCGTTTGTCAAGGTTGGCGACTTTGTGGAAAAAGGACAGGTCGTGTGTATCCTGGAAGCGATGAAGCTGATGAACGATATCACCGCGCCCGTATCGGGCCGCATTGTGGATATCTGCGCGCAAAACGGCGTGGTGATGGAATACGGTCAGACCATCATGAAGATCATTTAGGGAAGAGCTATGAACAGAGACGAGATCAAACAGCTATTACCGCATCGGGAGCCGATGCTGCTGGTGGACGAAACCACCCTTGACGGCGGTGTCGCCCATGCCCGCTATACCGTGCGCGGGGATGAATGGTTTTTGCAGGGGCACTTTCCGGGCAATCCCGTGGTGCCCGGCGTGGTGCTGTGCGAGATCATCGCGCAGGGCGCTGCGCTGCTTGTGAAGGATCAGCTGGCCGGCAAGATGCCGTTTTTCGCGGGCATGAACAAAGTAAAGTTTCGCAATTCCGCCCATCCCGGCGACACGCTGCAGATCACCGCGCAAGTCATCCGGCAGACCGGACCGTTTGTCGTGTTCAAAGGGCAGGCGCATGTGGGGGATACGAAGATTGTCGAGGGCGAGTATACCATCGCGCTTGTTGAACGTGCGTAACAGTGAACCATAACACCAAGGGGGCATTATGTTCTCTAAAATTCTGATTGCCAACCGCGGAGAGATCGCCATTCGCATCATCCGCGCCTGTAAAGAGATGGGCATCGCTACCGTGGCGGTGTTCTCCGAGGCCGACCGCGACGCGCTGCATGTGTCGCTGGCCGATGAAAGCTACTGCATCGGGCCCGCGCCCGCGGCCAAGAGCTATTTGAATCAGGAAGCCATACTCATGATCGCGCGCTTTTGCGGCGTGCAGGCCATCCATCCGGGGTACGGTCTGCTGTCGGAAAACGCGGCGTTTGCGGAGCTGTGCGAGCAGGCAGGCATCGTGTTTATCGGCGCGCCTGCCGATGTGATGCGCAAAATGGGGGATAAGGACATGGCCCGCCGTACCATGCGTGCCGCCGGCGTACCCGTGGTGCCCGGCTGCGATTTGGTTACAACACCGGACGACGCTAAACGGGAAGCGGAGAAGATTGGCTATCCGCTGCTGATCAAGGCCCGGGCCGGCGGCGGCGGGCGCGGCATCCGGCGGGTCAACAGCAAGGCGGAGCTGGAGGCGGCGTACCAGTCGGCGGCGGCGGAGGCAAAAAGCGCGTTCAGCGACGGCGCGCTGTACATGGAAAAGCTGCTGGAGCATGTGAAACACATCGAAGTGCAGCTGCTGTGCGATACGGCGGGCAACGTGATCTGTCTGGGCGAGCGCGATTGCTCCATGCAGCGCAAAAACCAGAAAGTGATGGAGGAAAGCCCCGCCGTGTGCGTTACCGACGATCTGCGTGCACGCCTGATCGATATAACAGCCAAGGCCGCCCGGCAGGTAGGCTATGTAGGCGCGGGCACGATCGAGTACCTGCTCACGCAGGACGGGCAGTTCTATTTTATGGAGATGAACACGCGCTTGCAGGTGGAGCACCCCGTTACCGAGATGGTCACGGGCATTGATCTGGTCAAATGGCAGATCCGCATTGCCAGCGGCCAGCCGCTGCTGATTGCCCAGCAGGACGTACATATCGACCAGCATGCCATCGAGTGCCGCATCAACGCCGAGGATCCGGAAGCCGACTTTCGCCCCAGCTGCGGGCAGATCAGCCTGCTGCATATCCCGGGCGGGCCGCATGTGCGCTTTGATACGGCGCTGTATCAGGGTTACGTTGTGCCGCCGTTTTACGACAGCATGATCGGCAAGCTGATCGTGTCCGCCAAAACACGGGAGGACGCCATCCGCAAAATGCAGGCGGCGCTGTGTGAAATGGTGATCGAGGGTGTAAACCACAACGCGCAGATGCATATCGATCTGCTGTGCGAGCCCGCGTTTATCGACGGCAGCTACACCACGGACTACCTTGCAAACCGAAAGGCATAGGGATCAGCATGACATTGTTTAATAAATGGCTGTTCAAAAAGCCCAATAACAAGCTGGAGGGCAGCGCGGACGTGCAGGAAAACCCCGCCGATGCGCTGGTGGCCTGCGACAGCTGCAACAGCTCATTTCCCGCAAAGACGCTGCCGGAGCAGGACTACACCTGCCCGCGCTGCGGCGCGCTGTTTACGGTATCCGCACGGCAGCGCATGCGCTGGCTGTGCGACGCGGACAGCTTTTGCGAACTGGATACCGATCTGCGGCCTGCTGACCGGCTGCAATTTCCCGGTTATGCCGAAAAGCTAAAAAAGGCGCAGCAGGAAAGCGGCGAACCCGAGGGCATAATCACGGGCACGGCGACGATTGACGGGCTGCCCTGCGCGCTGTTTTTCATGAACCCGCAGTTTATCATGGGCTCCATGGGCGCGGTGGTAGGCGAGAAGATCACGCGGCTGTTTGAGCACGCCACAGAGCAAAAACTGCCCGTGATCGGCTATACGGTATCGGGCGGCGCACGCATCCAGGAGGGCATTTTTTCCCTGATGCAGATGGCAAAAACCAGCGGCGCAGTGCTGCGGCACAGCCAGGCGGGGCTTTTATACGTCGCGGTGCTCACGCATCCGACCACCGGCGGCGTAGTGGCCTCGTTTGCCATGGAAGCGGATATCATCCTTGCCGAGCCGCGCGCGCTGATCGGTTTTGCAGGCCCGCGCGTGATTGAGCAAACCATCCGCCAAAAGCTGCCCGAGGGCTTTCAGCGCGCGGAGCTGCTGCTGGTGAAAGGGTTTGTGGATCGTATTGTGCCGCGAAAAGAGCAAAAGCAAGAGCTGGCGCAGCTGCTGCGCCTGCACGGCAGGGAGGCGGTCTGATGGCGGGGGCGTTTACACATGTACAGGCCGCGCGGCAAAAAAACCGTCCGACCGCGCAATTTTACATTGATCACCTGTTTACCGGCTTTCTGGAAATGCACGGCGACCGGCGCTTTGCCGACGACCGCGCCATTGTGGCGGGCATCGCGCGGCTGGACCAGCGTGCCGTAACCGTGATCGGTATCGAAAAAGGCGTGGATACCGGAGAAAAAATCATGCGCAATTTCGGTTCGGCGCATCCCGAGGGTTACCGCAAAGCACTGCGCCAGATGCAGCTGGCAGAGAAGTTTGGCCGCCCCGTGATCTGCCTGATCGACACCGCCGGCGCGTTTTGCGGCATCGGCGCGGAGGAACGCGGGCAGGGGCAGGCGATCGCCGAAAACCTGATGACCATGATGGGGCTGCGTGTACCGATCATTTCCATACTGATCGGCGAGGGCGGCAGCGGCGGCGCGCTGGCGCTGGCGGTGGCGGACAGGGTGTGGATGCTGGAAAACGCCGTGTATTCCGTGATCTCGCCCGAGGGTGCGGCTTCGATCATCTGGAAGGACGCGGGCAAGGCCGAGGAGGCCAGCGAGGCGTTGAAACTGACGGCGCAGGATTTGCTGGCGTTTGAAATTGTGGAACGCGTGTTTTCGGAAGAAAACGGGAATTTTGATAAGGTGACTGACACGCTGCACGCTGCGCTGACAGAGGAGCTGCAGGCGCTTTGCGCCATGGAGGACACGGCGCGAAGCGAGCAGCGGTACCGGCGGTTTCGCAGGATGGGAGGGAATGCCCTGTGATTGTGATCATGGTGGACAGCGCCGCGGGGATATCGCGGCAGGAGGCCGAGGAGCTGGGCGCGTACTATGTGCCGATGTCCTACACCTTCGGCCAGAAGCAATATCTGGAGCACTATCTGGGAGAAAACGGGCGTTTTGAGCCCTATATCAGCCGCGAGGACACCCAACGCAAGACCAGCCAGGCGTCGCTGAGCGCGTTTATCAAGGCGTATGAAAAGCAGACGGCCAAAGGGCGGCAGGTGCTGTGCATCACCATTTCATCCCGCCTTTCGGGCACCTATGCCAACGCCGTGATGGCCGCGCAGGAGGTAAACGCCGACAACATCAAGGTGCTGGACAGCCGCAACTGCGCAGGCGGCATCTATTTCCTGATCGTACGCGCCAAAGAGCTGATCGGCGAGGGAAAAAGCATTGAAGAAATTCTGGAAATCCTGATCGAAGAACGCAAAAAGATCCACAATATCTTTACCGTCAACGACCTGACCAACCTGCGCAACTCCGGCCGGTTGGGCGTGGTGCGCCAAAGTGTGAGCACCATTTTGAACCTGCGCCCGATCCTCTATCTGC
>DAOPIR010000077.1:0-12839 GCA_035399245.1 Candidatus Limiplasma sp. | reverse complement strand
TTCCGGCGCAATCGTGTTGTTGCGGCAGGCTTCTGCCAGCGTCTTTGTCTCTGCAGAAATCTCCAGCAGCGATTTTTTGTCGGCGTCACGGATCACCGGCACCACAAGGCCCGTTGGGATATCTACCGCAACCGCCAGCTGCACGCCGGAGAACTGCCGGATGGTTTTCTCCATATAATAGGCATTCATGGCCGGGAATACCGGAAGTGTACGGGAAACGGCAAACAGCACCATATCGCCGAGGGTAATACCCTTGGTCGCTTCCGTTGTCTTGCACTTTTTACGGTATGCCAGCAGCTCGGCTGCATCGAAGCTGGCGGTATGCGTCAACTGTGCTGTTGTCTGCAAGGAACTGAACATCGATTTTGCAATGGTTTTGCGCATCATTGTGATCGGAATATCCTTGTATTCGGGTACGAAAGCTTCTGCCTTTTCCACAGGCTCTGCATTAGGCTGCGCAACAGCTGCTTTTGTTATGCCTGCATCCAGCAGGGCTTGCACATCGCGTTCGATAATCATACCTTCCGCGCCGGTGGGCGTTGCCTGTTGCGGGTCTATGCCGGCTTTGGCCGCCAGCCCGCGTGCGCGCGGCGATACCAGCTTTTCTTTGCCTGCGGATTGCTGTTCCACTGCTGCGAGCGCGGGTACATCCGCCTTTTCAACAATTGGCGCTTGATCCGCTTTGGGGGTTTTCATGGCTTTTTGCTGCGGCTGCGGATTATCAAAGGCTTCGCCTGCTTCACCGATAACCATTACCGGCGCTTTGATCGGCAGCTCGTCCCCCGCCTCGCACAGGATAGCGAGCACGACGCCTTCATATTCGCTTTCTACTTCAAATACGCTCTTGCCGGTTTCCTCCGCAAAGAGCAGTGTTCCCACTTTAACCGGATCGCCGGCTTTTACATAAAACTCGCCGATCACGGCGCTTTCTTCAGATATTCCCATTTGGGGAAGGAGCACCTGATTTGCCATCGTATTCCTCCATCCGTATGATTGTATGTCTTGACACTATTTTGCGTACTTATTATACTTATCTTACGCACTTTTGTCCATTACATACCGATATATTGCGTAACGTCGCATATATGCGCAGTTTAGTTGTCCATATGATCAGTATATGAAAGGTGATGCCAATGATTCCGTTCGAGCGCAGGGAAAATATCGTTGCCCTTCTGGAAGAAAGAAAGATGATCACGGTTGAAACGCTGACAAAAGAGCTATTCGTCAGCGGCGCTACGCTGCGGCGTGATCTGCAAATATTGGAAGAAGAAGGCCGCATTCGCCGCACACACGGCGGCGCTACGCTTCCGCTGCACAGCATGCAGGACATTCCCCTGTTGGCACGCCGCATGGAGCGCATGCCGGAGAAACAGGCCATCGCCCGTGCGGCTGCACGCTTTATATCACCCGGAGATACCTTGATATTGGACGCCAGCACCACAACGCTGGCGCTGGGCGAGGCGCTGCGCGATATGGGTTCGCTTACCATCATTTCCAGCGGATTGCTCACGGTACAGGCGTTTGCCGTACCGGGCCGCCCTGTGCTCTGTACCGGCGGTATGCTGCGCGAAAACTCCGCTTCGCTTGCGGGTGTGGATGCCGCTGATTTTCTGCGGGACCATCACGGCACATGGAGCGTGGTTTCCTGCCGCGGATTAACACCCGACGGCCTGTGGGAAAGCGTACCCGAGGAAGCCGCCATCAAGCGCTGCATGCTGGACGCCGGCGACAAGCATATGCTGCTGTGTGATGGCACCAAAATGAACCAGTACTATCTATGCAAAACCTGCGAGCTGCACCGGATCGATCTGATCATTACCGATACCTATCCGCAGGGCGATATTCTGCGCGCGCTGCAGAGCGCACATGTTGAGATCGTTGTTGCCTGAATACAAATGTGGCTGCATTATAAACATAAGTGCTTTTCAGCTGTCAAGCCGCCGCTTGACATATGTTTCTAAAAGCTATTGATGAAAGCAGATGCACATCCTGCATGCTGTGCGCGGACATCTGCACCAATAGCCAGGTGATCGTTCAGAATAAAACAGGTAAGCCGGAGTTCCGGTATAGCAACAGGTGCATTGGTTGCGGGCATTGCATGGCGTTCTGCCCGCAGGGAGCTATATCGTTCGCACCTGCTCCGGCTGCAGATATACCCTATTATGCAAAGACGATAGAGTGCAATCCTATCAAGCCCCCGCTTTCGTCAGACGCCGTATTCGATTTTCTATGTTTCACCAGGACAAACCGTATTTTTCTGAATCGCCCTTTGGAACGGGAAATGCTGGAAACCCTTGCAGCCGCTATGGTGCGTTCCCCATCGGCTGGAAACGAGCAGAACCGAATGAAAACAAAGGAACGCATTTTTGAAGCAGCACTGACCCTGTTTTCCGAAAAGGGCTTTAACGCAACCACACTGCGTGAAATCACCAAATTGGCCGGCATTTCGCCCGGATCACTTTACATGCAAAGACGAATTGCTTGCGGCAATATACAACTATTACAGCGACCTTCGCATCCATCCGCAGAGCGCAGAAGATTTCATGCCGGATTATGGACAGCTTCTATTGCAGTATAGCCCCATTGAATTGTTGTCAAATCCAACTAACCGTTACATTAGCGCCATGTGCAATGAAACGACGGCGCATCTAACCAAGATCATCCTGATCGAGCAATACGCTAATCCGGTCGCCGATGATATTGCCTTTCGGGACAGGCAGCGGCTTCTTGATTTCATGGAGACTCTTTTCATCCTAATGCATCGGCACGGCTATATCACCGTGAAAAACCCGGCAATAGCAGGCAGGCAACTTGGGTATATCTTTCTTGGCCTTTCCGCAGATAATATGTACTATTATTCCCCCGCCGCGCTTTGCAGTGCATCCTGAATGGCGAGCAAAATTACCTTGCTGGAATAGGTAGCACCGGATATGGTATCCACCTGCAGCGATTGCGCCTCCACCACCATATCGGGAATCACTTCCGCGTCGCCGCCCTCACCGTTCAGGTGTTTAACAAGATCGATGGCTGTTATGGTGTGATCCTTCACCGTTACCTCCACCTGTGCCGCCACCGGAAAAGAGTTGAACTCCCCTATAAAGGTTCCGTCCGGAATAGTGGACAGGTCTACGGTTTCAATCTCAATCTCCAACACTTCACGCTGGTTGCGCTCCGCAATCGTAAGCATTACGGCAATGGCCGCGACCAGCAGCACAAGGATTGCCGCCAAAACAATCATGATCTTCAGTTTTTTGCTCATATGCCGTACCTCCATAGTCCATTGGCAGTGCAGCGTACTTCATCCGATGCTGCTATTATATCGGATTTCACCCACATTCCGCAAGCATATCGGCTATCCGCCACAGCATTGCTTGCGGAATGTCGTTTTTACCGTATGAAAAGGCGTTTTCCCTTTACATGCGCCTTCCTGCACGGTATGATAACAAAGGTATAAAATTCATGCGAGGTTTATATATGACCATAAGCAAAAACCATTCAATTTCTGAAATTCAAACGGTAACGATTGTCGGAATGGGCGCACTGGGTACCCTATTCGGGCACATTATGGCACAGCATATGCCAGCCGAAAACCTTCGGATTCTTGCCGATCCAGATAGAATTGCGCGTTACCGCCGGGACGGCGTAACCAGCAACGGCGAACCGTGCGATTTTCACTATGTAACAACGGAAGATACGGTTTCGCCCGCGGACTTGATTTTGGTTGCGGTAAAGTATGGCCAGCTGGCGGACGCTCTTGAAACGATGCGCCGTCATGTCGGCCCAAATACTTTGTTTTTATCCCTTCTTAACGGTATCCGCAGCGAAGGCGATATTGCGGATTGTTATGGCCGCGACAAGGTGGTGGACTGCGTAGCCTACGGCATGGACGCCGTAAAGGAAAGCAACCGGCTGACATTCGGCCATGCCGGCAAGCTATGTATCGGTACGTCCATCAGCGGCCCGCCGACACCGCAGGTGCAGCGTATTGTGCGTTTTTTTGACCAGATCAACTTTCCATACGAAGTCACCGAAACAATGGGCAAGGTAATGTGGGGCAAGTTTATGCTCAATGTCGGCGTCAACCAAACCGTGGCCGTGTTCGGGCCGGATTACGCGTCCATTCAGCACAGCGGAATCCCGCGCGATACCACCATCGCCGCCATGCGGGAAGTAATCAAGCTGTCCCAATATGAAGGAGTAAATCTAACGGAGAACGATCTGGCACAATGGCTGCACCTTCTGAGTACCTTAAACCCCAAGGGAAAGCCGTCCATGCGGCAGGATGTGGAGGCGCAGCGTCCAAGCGAGGTCGGCCTTTTCGCCGGCACCGTGCTTGCTCTGGCGCAAAAGCACGGGCTGGATATGCCCGTAAACCGGATGCTGCTTAAGCGCGTACAGGAGATCGAAGCCGGTTATCCGGCATAACTATACACTACCGAATCGATTGCAGGAGGCGTATTCCTTTGTTTCAACTGCCCGTATACCAAGCGCCGGATTTTAACGAGGCAAGATTTGTAGCCGCACCCAACGTGCATACCGAGCCTGCGCCCGGAGACGGTATTCTGCCCGATCAGTTTTACGCGACGAACATCTATCCGGAATATTTTAAGCTTGCCGGACAATGGCAGCTGATTCAGGCGGCACGGATGGACTGCGCCGTTGTCATCCATAATGGCCAGCCGACCGCCACCGAAGCAAGGCGTGTGAAGCAGGGCGATAACATCGTTGTCGGACGGGAAGAAGATCTCTCTAATGGCGTATTTATCGATTATCTGGCCTTTAAGGATGCCCGTGGACAAGGCAGTGCGCAGAGCTTTGCCTTCCGTACCGGAAAATCAAGGGAGACTTCCTATTCCAGAGACTATGATGAGCTGTATGAGATTTTACGGCATGACCGCGAGCATGGTTCGATCGTATGGGTATTGGGTCCCGCTGTGGCGTTTGATTACGATTCCCGCAAGGCGATGGCCGGTTTGATTGCCAACGGATATGTGCATGCGATCTTAGCCGGCAACGCACTGGCCACGCATGATATGGAAGCCGGATTGTTCCACACCGGCCTCGGGCAGGACATCTATACCAAGGAACTGCAATATAACGGCCACTACAATCATTTGCAGACAATCAACTGCGTTCGTCGCAGTGGATCGATCGAGAATTTTATTCAGGAAAATCCATTGCAGGACGGCATTGTCGCCGCATGTGTCCGCCATCAGGTGCCGATGGTGCTTGCCGGTTCTATCCGTGACGACGGCCCGCTGCCCGGCGTGATTGGCAATGTATACGATGCGCAAAACGCGATGCGCAAGCACACCATGCAAGCGACAACTATTATCGCGCTTGCAACACAGCTGCATACCATTGCAACCGGCAATATGTCGCCCTCCTGGCAGATACGGGATGGCAAGCTGCGCCCTGTGTATTTTTATACGGTGGATATTTCGGAGTTTGCCGTGGGTAAGCTGCACGATCGTGGCAGCCTTTCCACTATCAGCATTGTGACCAACGTACAGGATTTTCTCATCAACACCGCGCGCAGCCTTGCGGTACTGTAATCCTTACTTTATCAATACATACAGTTCTACGCGTAGTTCATCGCCACGCCCAAAAGCAAAAATCCGCAGGCGAGCGTCAGTGAAATAAGCTGCAGCTTGATAGTCCATTTCATCCATTTCGTATATGATACCACGGTCAATCCCAGGCAGATCAGCAGCACCGGATTGGTCGGATAGATCATGTTGGAAAAGCCGTCGCCGAAGCTGAATGCCAGTACCGAGGTCTGCGAAAAGTTAAACATCTGTGCAAGCGGCGCAATGATGGGCATTACCAAAAACGCCTTGGCGGAGGACGATCCGACAAACAGCTCCAACAGCAAAATAAGCACGTAGATCAATAAAATAGCGACATACGGCGAGGTATCTTCAATCGCGTTTGCGGTATGGTAAAGGATCGTATCCATAATGCCGCCATTATTGATAATGATTTTGATACTCATCGCCATCATAATCAACACGATCCCCGGCGCGATACCGGCGGCGGCGCTGCCGATGATCTTCATCCTTCTTGTAAAGGATATCCCCGCTATTTTTGACGCTACGATCCCGCCTGCCAGCAGCAAAACGCCGAGTATGGGAAGCATAAGATCGGAAAGAATTTCGATGACCGACGACAGGATCAGCACTGCCAGCATCACACAGAGGAAAACGCCAAAAGCCAGCGTCGCCTTTTTTAGCTTCCGGTATTCCTGCGGCGATTTTTGGTTGAGCAGCAGTTCCAGGCTGCCGACGTCCCGATATTTATTCCGCAGTTCGCCGTCATCTCCGTATACTTCCGATTTTTGCGGGTCCTTTTCGATCTTGCGGGCATACCGGTACAAAAACAGGTACAGCACGCCGTAATATACAAAAAATATAATTATACGGTAACCGGAGCCGGAGTACAGCGGCAGACCGGATATTTCCTGGGTGATCGCAATAGAAAACGGATTGGTGATCGCCGCGGTAAAGCCAAAGCAGGAGGCCAGCATGCTCATGCCAAGCCCTACCAGCGAATCCCACCCAAGGCAGTACGCCAGCGCCAGGATGAGCGGTACCAATGCTATATTCTCTTCAAACGTTCCCAGTACCGCCCCAAGCAGCATAAAGAATAATACGATAATCGCCATCAGGATATATTTCATATTGCTGAATTTGCGTACCGCTTTGGAGATAAACAGCGACATAATATCGCTCTTTTCCAGCAGGGAAAACGCCATGCTGACCGCCAGCAGGAAGAAGATGATAACGATGACCACTGCGCCGTCGTCGGAAACAAACACTTCAAACGGTGCAGTAAACCAGCGGTACACAGGCAGCGTTTCCATATCCGTCGCCTGATAGGTTCCCTCGATAATTTGCTCAACACCGTCCACGGTCTCCCGTTGATAGCTGCCGGTCGGCACCACCCGCGTCAGGATACCGACGGTGATCATCAGCAGAAATAAAATGACAAACGCGATTAAAAATGTTCTCTTCCCGATTTTCAAGGATGCCTCTTCCTGCTTGTTTCCCACTATGGTATCCTCCTGCTGCACAGAAATCGAACGGCTGCGTATTCCTGTTTGTAAAAGTATAGTATAAATATTATAAGAAGTGTATACCGCAAAGTCAATGAAGTGTCCCTGCCCTGCGGTGAAAAAGAACAGCCGAAAACCAATCGCGTTTATTGACACAAAAAGCACACGCATTTATACTACTAGTAAGCAAAGGTGCACATCGCGCCTTTGTTTTTTTGCGTTTATACGGCTGTAAGGGGTGAAGACAGTGGAGGAACTTATCAAGCATGTTGACCAGATCAACCGACAGCTGAGCCGCTATGGTGTGAAATTCGGCATTTATAAAAACGGCGAATTTCACGAAAGGCTTTTCCCGTTCGATCCGCTGCCGCGCATCATCGAAAACGAAGCGTTTTCAGCGATGGAGCGCGGCCTGCAGCAGCGTGTATTGGCGCTTAACCTGTTTTTAAAGGACATTTACGGAAAAAAACATATCATAGCAGACGGCGTTGTGCCGGAAGAATTTGTGTTCATCTCCTCGGGCTATCTGCCTGCCTGCGAGGGTATTAAGCCTTCCAAAGGGATTTACAGCCATATCTCCGGTATCGACCTTGTGCAGGGCAAAGACGGCAACTGGTATATACTGGAGGATAATCTGCGTATCCCCTCCGGTGCTAGTTATCCGCTGATCGCCCGCGAGCTCTGCAGACGATGCAGCCCCGACACCTTCCGCAAAAACGCCATTCTGGATAATCGCAATTACGGCGATATGCTCCGCAGCGTGATGAATTATGTCAATCGTGGCGGCATTAACGTAGTATTTACTCCAGGGGCGTTTTAACGCGGCTTATTTTGAGCACAGCTATCTTGCCGAGATCACGGGCTCCGTACTGGCAGAAGCGTCGGATATGACCGTGGAAAACGAAGTGCTCTATTACGGCACCGGCCGGGAGCGCCGGCGCGTAGGCACTATCTACCGCCGTGTAAGCGACGAGTATCTGGATCCCGTAGTGTTTGAAGCGGATTCACTCATCGGTATCCCTAACATCATGAGCGCGTACCGTGCGGGAAACGTAGCGCTGATGAACGCGCCTGGCAACGGCGTGGCGGACGATAAGGGCATCTACTACTTCGTGCCGAAAATGATTCAGTATTATCTGCGCGAGGAACCCATTTTGCGCAATGCACCGACTTATCTGCCGTTTTATGAAGAGGATCGTAACTATACGCTTGCGCATCTGGATACGCTGGTTATCAAGGATGTGGCGGAGGCTGGCGGGTACGGTGTGATCTTCGGACGGGACCTGTCAAAAGAGCAGCTGGAAAGTTTGAAGCAAACCATTATCGCCCAGCCGCGCCGGTTTATCACCCAGGAGGTCATTGATTTCCTCGATCTGCCAATGCTGGAAGGAAATGAGCGCGTAATGCGCAAGGCAGATCTGCGCGCCTATGTGCTCGCCGGCGAAAACGTAAGCGTATGGCCCAGCGGACTGACGCGCTTTTCGCGTAATCCTGACAGTTTCGTTGTCAATTCATCACAGGGCGGGGGGTTTAAAGACACATGGATACTTACTCGGTAAGCAAGGTCAACCGGCTTTTCTGGCTGGGCCGCTACAGCGAACGTGTGCTGACCATGACGCAAATCATGATGAAAAACTACGATACCATGATAGACGGCGAAGGTATCGGCTATCGTCGGATATGCGACGCTCTGTTTATACAGGACGATTACGGAAGTGAGCGGGCATTTGTAAACCGGTTTCTGTTTGATCCGAACGACAGTCGGGGCGTGGCGGCATCGGTACGCCGGATGCTGGATAATGCCATGGTGCTGCGCGAAACGATATCCTCCCCCACGCTTGCCTATGTACAGATGGCACAAACAGCCATGGAAGCCGCTGCCAATTCTCCGGCGCCCTGCGTCAACCTGCAATGGATCATTGACGATATGAACGCGTTTCGCGGCAGCTGTGAGGACTCCGTAAGCGACAGCAACCTGCGCAACATTATCAAAACCGGCGTATCCGTAGAGCGATTAAGCCTCTACCTGCGGCTGCAATACCATATGGAAGCTATTGGCGTGGAAACGCGCCGGCTGCTTTCGCGCATTAACCGCACCCACCTGTGCCGCAATGAAGAGTACTTTGCCGCGCTGATGCAGACCGCCTATGATCAGCAATCTGAAAGCGAACCGATGAATAAATCCCTGATACGTTATGTGGAAGGGTTATGTGAGGTGTAGCGGATGAAACGGCTCACCTATTACTACAAAACGGAAAATTACTATGATGATCCTGTGGTCTGCCATCAGTTTTTGCTGCGGTGTCTGCCACGCATGTGTGCAAGCCAGAATGTGCTTAGTGCATCGGTTTTACTGCTGCCAGACGTAGGCTATACCCAGCAGCGTGACGCGTTTAGCAATTTGCTGCAGATCGGTCACATCAACGAAGAGCATCAGTATTTTTCGTATACGGCAATCGGTGAAGTAGAGGT
Organism: Candidatus Limiplasma sp.; assembly: GCA_035399245.1. Lineage (GTDB taxonomy): Bacteria > Bacillota > Clostridia > Christensenellales > Aristaeellaceae > CAXXOK01. Next base: position 3,313 of record DAOPIR010000077.1, on the reverse strand, counting down.
TGATTTTTCTTTGAAGGACACCTCTCCCCTGCATCCGATGTACCGGTATCCGACTGTGCTTACCCGTATGAATGCCTCGATGCGGCAATTTGCGACGCCATTTGCCGATCTGCCAAAAACACTGGATACCGTTTTACAGATTGCAGCAGCCGTAAACCATCAAATTGAATACACGCCGGAATCTACCGATGTACATACCGGCGCGGACGATGCGTTTTACGCCGGCAGGGGCGTATGCCAGGACTATGCACATGTGCTGATCGCCCTTTTACGCAGCCTTGATATCCCCGCACGGTATGCCTGTGGGTTAAGCGTCGGCGAAGGCGTTACCCATGCATGGGTGCAGGCCTATCTGGATGGCGGTTGGGTCAGCGTTGACCCGACGCGCAATACCCTGACCACCGAGCAATACGTCACCTTCGCTATCGGGCGGGACGCCGCAGATTGTCCGATTGACAGGGGTGTTTACCTTGGGGTGTCAAAACACAGGCAGACCGTATATATGCGCCTGATGGAGCAATAATCTGATACGGTCAGAGGAGTACGAATGGAACAGATAATCGCTTCGGTTGCCCTGTCGGTTGGGGAAGCCTTGCAGATCAAGAAAAACCGGATTTCAGGGGGCAGCGGAAGCAAGCGGCTCTGCGTGGTTACCGGCACACACGGGGACGAGCTGGAAGGCCAGTATGTGTGCTGGAAGCTGACGCGAATGCTGCATGATAATTTGGACAGCCTGAACGGTACCGTGGAAATTTACCCGGCACTCAATCCCTTGGGGATCAATACGATCGTCCGCGGTATGCCGCTTTGCGATTTGGACATGAACCGCATGTTCCCCGGCAGTATGGACGGCAGCATGCCCGAATATGTAACCGCGCTGATCACACAGGATCTGCTGGGGGCGGATGTATGCATCGACATCCATGCCAGCAATATCTTTCTGCGGGAAATTCCGCAGGTGCGCATCAGCGAGGAAATGGCCCATGACCTGCTGCCGCTTGCGCATATGCTGAATATGGATTTTATCTGGCTGCACAGCGCCGCAACGGTGCTGCAGTCGACCCTTGCGCATACGCTCAACACAAGCGGCGTTAGAACGCTGGTGGTGGAAATGGGCGTGGGTATGCGCATTACGCAGGACTATGGCGACAGGCTGGTGGACGGCATTTTATCGCTGATGCACAGCCTCGGCATGTGGACAAAAGCCGTCGCGCCGGTTGCGCCGCCGATTATCTCGTCAGACGGCAGCGTCGCTTTCATCAACGCCAACACCTGCGGCGTGTTTTTGCCATGCGCGGAACACACGCAGCGCGTACGCAAAGGCGAGCTCCTCGGCACGATTGTAGACCCTTTGAGCGGTGATATAAAAGAAGAAATCCTATCTCCCCGAGCCGGACTGCTGTTTACGCTGCGGGCCTATCCCGTGGTGTACGCCGGTTCGCTGATCGCGCGTATTCTGGGAGGAAATTTATGATTAAAAAGACGCTGTTCCATATCGATACGCTCTACCGGCAGCCCATTTCCGTAGAGGGCTATTGCTTTGGCAAGGGTGATCCCTCCGCCTGCGTGGTGGGCTCCATGCGCGGCAACGAAATACAGCAACTTTATACAGCCTCGCAGATCATCCGCACGCTTTCGCAGCTGGAAGGGCTGAACCTGATCAAGCATGGAAAAAGCATTATGGTCGTTCCCTGTGTCAACCAGTTTTCGATCAATGTCAAAAAGCGCTTCTGGGCAACCGACAACACCGATATCAACCGCATGTTTCCCGGTTATGATCTTGGGGAAACCACACAGCGGATCGCAGACAGCCTGTTTCAGCAGATACAGGATTATCAATACGGGTTTCATCTGGCGAGCTTTTATCTCCCCGGTGATTTTCTGCCGCATATCCGCATGATGGATACCGGCTATCAGGATGAAGCGCTCGCATCCTGTTTTGATATGCCCTATGTCATCCTCCGCAAGCCGCAGCCGTTTGACACCACAACGCTGAATTACAACTGGCAGGTGTTCGGCACGGATGCGTTTTCCGTATACACCAAGGAAACCGATGAGATTGATGTAGAAAGTGCGCGGTCCGCTGTGCATACGATCATTGATTTTCTGTGCCGCCGGGATATCCTTAACGCTCCGGTAAAGGAACACGAGCCTGCCGTGCTGATCCATGAAGAAGCGCTGCAAACTGTGCACGCGCCATGCGGCGGCATGTTCATCCAACGTTGTACGATGGGCGCCATGATGCAAAAGGGCGATCTTATGGCTGAAATTCTGGATCCGTTCACTGGCGGCATCAGCGCACTGATCAAAGCGCCGGAGGCCGGCCGGCTATTCTTTGCGCATAAGGCGCAGTTGATCTCAGAGCACGATATTGCGTTTCGTTTGATCCCTGAAGAGCGGGCATGACTTTTCCCAGTTAAATTGTCAAATCAAGGCATTCTATAGATATTAAAACCTTATAAACCACAGCGACCGGCATCTGCATTTGTCGGTTTCATTTGCCGGTTAACTTGATATAATATTTAGGAAGACCGATATATTATTCGCCTTCTTCCCACAACGACACATGTGAAGGAGACATGATGATATGAGAAAGAAACAGCTCATCATCCCCTTGCTGCTTTTGCTGGCGCTCACCCTTACAGGGTGCACCACAAGCAGCACGGATTCTGATACGGCTGTGGCTGCCGAAACAGCTTCCGTTACGCAAGCAGCGGTATCACAGCCCACGGAAACTGCTCAACCCACGGCAAATCCCCAAACCGACACACAATCCCAGGAGGTTCGTATGACAAGAGAAGAACTTGCCCAATATGATGGCAAGAACGGCAATCCCGCCTATATTGCAGTAGACGGCGTAATCTATGATGTGACCAATGTACCTCCATGGGCCGGCGGAAACCATAACGGTTTCACCGCGGGACAGGACTTGACAGAGGAAATCAAAACCGTATCCCCTCACGGTGTTTCAAAGCTCAACGGACTTACGGTTGTCGGCACGTTGGCCGATTAAAGGATGTTTGCCATGTATGCATTTCTCGGTTGGCTTAATGTTGCGTTCCTCGTTATCATGATGGCGCCGTACTGGCTGCGCTTTCTTAACAAGCGCGTGCTGCACCTGAAAGACGGCGCGTATGGTAAGACAGTCAAGGTTTTGCGCGCAATTCATAAGCCTTTGGGTTTGAGCATTCTGACAATTGCGCTCCTTCACGGTTATCTGGCGTTGGGTGCTTTGCGGCTGCACACGGGAAGCATACTATGGATGGTCCTTTTCATCACCGCAGCATTTGGCGCACTGTTTTACTTTACGAAA
>DAOPIR010000076.1:0-12900 GCA_035399245.1 Candidatus Limiplasma sp. | reverse complement strand
AGCCGAAAGCGAGAGCGCGGTGGAAACCGGCGCGCTGAACGTGGAGCAGTACAAAGCCATTGCCGCTTTGGCCATGGAGAAGTACCCCAACGTAAGCCGCGTTGCCATTACTCTTCGGGAAAGCAAGAGCGCCAACCATAACGATTGGAGCGCCTGCCTTTACAACGGCAAGGACTTCTATTTAAGCCGCAAGTATTCCATTACGGACATCGTAGACCGCGTAGGCGGCGGCGACAGCTTCGGCGGCGGTTTGATTTACGGCCTGAACACCTATCCGGACGAGAAAACCGCCCTGGAATACGCCGTGGCCGCCAGCTGCCTGAAGCACACCATCAGCGGGGATATTAACCGCGTAAGCGTTGCCGAGGTGGAAAGCCTGATGAAGGGCAGCGGCTCCGGCCGCGTGCAGCGCTGATTTCCTTACGGGAGTATGAAAGGAGACGACCCCTATGAAGAATCGTTTTACCCTGAAAGACAAGGTGGCGCTGGTAACCGGCGCCAGTTACGGTATCGGCTTTGCCATCGCCACCGGCTTTGCGCAGGCCGGCGCGACCATCGTATTCAACGATATCAATCAGGATCTTGTGGACAAGGGCTTGAAGGCCTATACAGACGCCGGCATCCAGGCGCACGGCTATGTGTGCGACGTGACCGACGAGGAAGCCGTAAACGCCTTCGTTGCGAAGGTTGAAAAGGAAATCGGCGTGATCGATATCCTTGTCAACAATGCCGGAATCATCAAGCGTATCCCGATGGTGGATATGTCCGCCGCGGATTTCCGCAAGGTAATCGATGTGGATCTGAACGCTCCGTTCATCGTATCCAAGGCCGTGATCCCTTCGATGATTAAAAAAGGCCACGGCAAGATCATCAACATCTGTTCGATGATGAGCGAGCTCGGGCGTGAAACCGTTTCCGCGTACGCCGCCGCCAAAGGCGGGCTTAAGATGCTCACCCGTAATATCTGCTCGGAATACGGCCAGTACAACATCCAGTGCAACGGTATCGGGCCCGGCTATATTGCCACACCGCAAACCGCGCCGCTGCGTGAAAAACAGCCGGACGGCTCTATGCACCCCTTTGATTCCTTTATCCGTGCCAAGACGCCTGCCAATCGTTGGGGCGATCCGGAGGATTTGATCGGGCCGGCTGTGTTCCTGGCCAGCGATGCGTCCGATTTCGTCAATGGCCACATCCTGTATGTGGACGGCGGAATTCTGGCTTACATCGGCCGTCAGCCGTAAATTTAAATCAATGTCAAGCATTGGGGTAGGACAGACTAAAAGTCAAACCACAAGAGGCGTTTGCTAAGAGGCGGATGCCTCTTTGGCGTGAAAGGTGAGTAAGATACGGTAGCGAAAGTTATGAAAGTTCAATAGACGTAAGCAATTCGTTTCAGGACTTTAATCGTGTTGTTGCAGCCTACGATAAAACCGTTGGTATAGGGGCAGCCAAACGATTCAGAATGTAAGGCTCCCGGTGCTTTAACATCGCCAGACAGGCGGCATACTTCCGGAATCTCCGCTACGTAAGCATGTCTCCGCAATATCTTTAATCATTGCTTTGCTTCCGCTTTATCCTTAGTAGGCATGAACTGATAAAAGTACTTCTTATTCTTTTTACCTTAACATAATATTTAGTGTAAAGCCAGAAACTGCCTGACATTCAAGTTAGTCTTTTCAGGCTTTTTCTTTGCTGCCCCACGGGTGATAAAACAACGTTTGTTCCTTATCCGATTCCATCTTACCGTCTGTAATCTTCATCAGTTCCATAATAATCCATGTGTCGTCGCCTTCACGAACCAAGAAGGATACGGTTATGTTTGCCGCGTAGTCTATTTTTTCCACAATAACAGGCAACGCTTTCAGGGCATGGTCTACCCGATCCCATAATGGGTATGTGATGTTGAGGCTCCGTCTGGCGGTCTCATGCATTTCACAAATACCGGCAGTATCCAGCGCCAGGGCCGCGCTATGGGCATAGGCGCGCACCAGTCCGCCCGCTCCCAGCAATATACCGCCGAAATACCGCGTTATCACCACGATGGAGTCAACTACATCCTTGGCGATCATTACCTCGGCGATAGGTTTGCCTGCCGTTCCCGAAGGCTCGCCGTCATCGCTGTAGCGAATGATCCCCTTGTTTTGGCCGATAATATAGGCAAAGCAGTTATGGCTTGCGCTTCTGTGCTCTTTTCGTATTTCCTCCAAATATGCCAATGCGTCTTCCGTGCTTGATACCGGCGCAGCATGGCAGATAAAGCGGCTCTTCTGCACAATATACTCTTCCTGTGCTGTGGTATACAAGGTTTTATAGGTGTTCATCCGTGTTCCTTTCCACTGTCGTCTTTACTTTATTTTATGCTGTTTCATAGCTTCATACAATAGAACGTTTGTTTGCTATTTCTTCCGTTTTCTGTTATAATACACAGTATACGGCAATTGACAAAGAACCCGTAACCCCGTATGATGAAAAGGAATTTCGGGAGGTCTTTGATGGTTATCCTTGGTATTGATCCCGGGTTGGCAACCCTGGGCTGGGGCGTTGTTACGGACAGGCAAAACAAGCAGCAACTGGTGGATTACGGCTGCATCTTAACGCCTGCCGATATGCCGTTTCCCAAACGGTTATTGGCAATTCATACGCAGTTTTCAGCCCTGCTCCAAAAATATACTCCGGATGAAATCGCATTTGAGGAACTGTTTTTTGCCAGAAACGTAACCACCGCCCTCACAGTCGGCGCCGCCAGAGGCGTATGTGTTGCGCTGTCCGCGGATTATACCGACAATGTATACGAATATACGCCCATGCAGGTAAAGCAGGCGTTGACCGGCTATGGCCGTGCCGATAAGCGCCAGATACAGGAAATGGTTAAACTGCTGCTGTCCATGGACACGATTGCAAAGCCCGATGATGCCGCCGATGCGCTTGCCATTGCCCTTACCCATGCCGCGATGGGCACGGTACGCGGTCAGTTTATCATGAAATGAGGTCAGATTATGATTGCGCTCATTGAAGGAACGGTATACGAAAAATCCGCGAATGATATTGTTCTGCTGTCCAACGGAATTGGATTTCGCCTTTTTTGCAGCATGAATACAATCGCAGCCGTGCCTGCTGCCGGTCAGCCCTGTTCGCTGTATACGCACCTGATTGTGCGGGACGACGCGATGGAGCTGTACGGATTTTTGGCACGTGATGAGCGGGACCTGTTTCTTAGCTTAATATCCGTCAGCGGCGTCGGACCAAAATCCGCTGTCGGCATTCTCGGCAGCCTGCCCCTTGCGGATTTACGGCTGGCCATCCTGACCGGCGATGTTGCACTGCTCAGCCGTGCGCAGGGCATCGGCAAAAAAACCGCGCAGCGCATTTCACTGGAGTTAAAAGACAAGCTTGCAAAAGAAGCGCTTTCAATGGACACAGATTCAGAAATTTATACCGTTGCCCAGATGGATACCGCTGCCCAGGATACCATCAGCGAAGCAATCCTGGCGCTGAAATCTCTTGGGTATTCGCCGGTGGAGGCTGCTGATGCGATTAAAAACGTCAAAGGCCAGGCGGATACGACGGATGAATTAATCAAGCTGGCGCTGCGGTATATGGCGCAAAAGCAGTAACAGGATAAAGGAGCACGATCATGACAGACGACGATCGTTTGATATCAACAGGGTTTCGCCAGGGCGATGACGAGCAGGAGCTTTCGCTGCGTCCGAAAAGCCTGCGGGACTACGTTGGCCAGGAACCTATCAAGAAAAATCTTTGCATCTCGATCAAAGCCGCGCTGGAACGTCGGGAAGCGATTGACCATCTGCTGCTATATGGCCCTCCCGGACTTGGGAAAACCACATTGGCCGGAATCATCGCCGCTGAAATGGGCCAGAATATCCGCATTACCAGCGGCCCCGCTATCGACCGTCCCGGCGATCTGGCAAGCATATTAACCAATTTAAACGACGGTGACCTGCTGTTTATCGACGAGATTCACCGCTTGAGCCGCTCTGTGGAAGAGGTGCTCTATCCCGCCATGGAGGACTGTGCGCTGGACATCATGATCGGCAAAGGACCGTCCGCTCGCAGCATTCGGCTGGATTTACCGAAGTTCACCCTTGTCGGTGCCACTACACGGCCCGGGCTGATCTCCGCACCGCTTAGGGATCGCTTTGATATGCTGTTCAGACTGGAGCTATATTCCAACCAAGAGCTATCCCAGATATTGAAACGAAACGCCAACATCCTGAGCGTTCCGTGCGAGGACGACGGTATCCTGGAAATTGCTTCACGCAGCCGCGGTACTCCGCGTATCGCCAACCGCATGCTGCGGCGGGTGCGGGACTACGCACAGGTCAAGTGTGACGGATGCATTACGCTGGATTCCGCAAGGGATGCGCTTAACCTGCTGGATGTGGACCAAATCGGCCTAGATCGTGTGGACCGCACGATGCTCCTGACTATGATCGATAAATTTGCCGGCGGACCTGTGGGGCTGGAAACATTGAGCGCGATGACAGGTGAGGATGTAAACACCATTGAAGACGTTTATGAGCCTTACCTAATGCAGCTTGGATTTATCATCCGCACACCCCGAGGCCGGATTGTAACCAAGGCAGCGTACGAACATTTGGACCGAGCACCCCTTGACGATTCCCCCGATGTAAATGAACAGCAAATGAGGATATAACGGTTGAAAACAAGTGATTTTCATTATGATCTCCCACAGGAACTGATCGCACAAACACCAATGAACCCTCGTGATCACTCAAGGCTTCTGGTTTACAATCGCAAAGACCAATCCATCCAGCATCTGCATTTTTATGATTTGCCTGATTTTCTGCAGGCAGGCGATGCACTGGTGCTCAACAATACCAAGGTCATCCCCGCCAGACTGCTCGGCATCAAAGAATGCTCCGGCGTTCCGGTGGAAGTTCTTCTATTAAAACAAACCAATCAAACCGATTGGGAAGCGCTTGTCCGACCTGGCAGACGGCTGAAACCCGGCACGTTTTGTTCGTTTGGCAACGGCGAGTTACGTGCGGAAATCCTGACCACGCTGGATCAGGGATTGCGGTTGGTTCGGTTCCATTATCAGGGGGTTTTTGAATCCCTGTTGGATAAGCTTGGTCAGATGCCGCTGCCACCCTATATTCAAACACAAATTCAGGACAACAGCCAATATCAGACCGTATATGCCAAACAGGAAGGCAGCGCCGCCGCACCTACGGCAGGCCTGCACTTCACGCCGCAGCTGCTGGAGCGCATCCGCAATCATGGGGTTGATATCGTTCCCATTTTGCTGCATGTCGGGCTTGGCACATTCCGACCTGTATCTGCGGAGAACGTAGAGGATCACCATATGCACTCGGAGTTTTACGATGTATCCTATGATTCCGCTATGCGCATCAATACCGCGCGCCAATCCGGCCATCGCTGCGTTTGCGTAGGCACCACCAGTGTTCGCACGCTGGAATCGGTAACCGATGCACACGGCATAGTACAGGCGCAGCGCGGCGACACGAGCATTTTTATCACACCCGGATACACCTTCCGCGCGGTAGACGCGCTGGTCACCAATTTTCATCTGCCGGAGAGCACGCTTCTTATGCTGGTATCGGCTTTGACCGGTACAGAAGAAGCGATGCGTGTTTATCGCATCGCTGTAGAGCAGAAGTATCGGTTTTTCTCCTTTGGGGACGCTATGCTGATCTTATAATTCCCCTATGCTTACGGTTTATCGGATTTCTTCTTCAAATTAATTTTATTCTCATTGCCATGTAGCAGACGTTTGATATTTTCCCTGTGCCTGTATACCGCAATAACAAGCAGCAAGCCGGCAAACACGCAGGCAAACCACTGGTCAAAGTGAAACACACAGGTCAGCACAAAGTACGTAAACAGCATCGTCATGCTGCTCAGGCTGATGTAGCGCGTCAGCAGCAGCACCAGGATAAAGCTTGCTATCCCGATCAGCCCCAGCACCGGATTCATAAACAATATTACCGCTGTGGAAGAGGCTATGCCTTTGCCGCCCTTGAAGGAATAAAAGCAAGGCCAATTATGCCCGATAATTACGGCAATTCCGCCGATCATTATCCCAAAACGCTCAATACCAAATGTCGTCCCCGGCAGCAGCAGGCTGCCAATCCAGCACGCAGCGGCAGCTTTTGCGAAATCGCCTAAAAACGTAATCAGTCCGCGCCGAAGGCCCAGCACACGCAGCACATTACTTGCGCCTGTGTTTTTGCTACCCGCGTTGCGGATATTCACACCGGCATTCCGGCTGATAATGATACCGGTAGAAATGCAGCCTAAAAGATACCCGATTGCCGCAACGGCAACGGTCAGCAGCACTTTATTCATAACGTCTCCATTTCATTGTCCTGGTCAGCGGGTTTTTCCTGCTCGACACGGATAATACTGGCTAGCGTCGCCGTCTGCGCGTCGATCGATTGCAGCGCGGCCTGGACATCTTTTTCATGTGCAACATGCGTAATAATCACCAGCGTTACGCGTCCGCTTACCTGTTCGCCTTTTTGCTGTACCGCGGCAAGGCTGACGCCTGCGTTGGCAAACGCAATCGCAATCGCGCCCAGTACGCCGGGCTCGTCCGTTGCCATCATACGGATATAGAACGGGCACTGCCAGTCTTTATTGTTTATCAGCGCTACCTTTGGGTTAAGCTCATTGGCAAATGTCGGGTAGCGGTGTTTTACCGTTGTCGCGGCACGCTCCAGATCACTCACGATCGCGCTCGCGGTCGGCATATCCCCCGCACCTCTGCCCAGCAGCATCATTTCCTTGCAGGCATGGCCGTACAGATACACAGCGTTAAACGAGCCGTTTACATTGGCCAGCGGATGGTCACTGGGAATAAAGGTGGGATGCACACGTGTTTCCACATTCAACCCACTGCGTTTGGCAATGGCAAGGAGCTTCAATGTATAGCCGAGCTCCTCACCGCAGCGGATATCCTCGGCTGTAATATCGGTTATACCTTCCACAAACACATCTTCAAACGGTACACGCCCATGGAACGCAATGGATGCAAGAATGCTGAGCTTGTAAGCGGCATCCAATCCCTCAACATCGGAGGAAGGATCCGGTTCGGCCAACCCAAGACGCTGGGCATCCTTGAGCACAACCTCATAATCGGCGTTCTCCTTGCTCATACGGCTTAGGATATAGTTTGTCGTTCCGTTAATAATTCCCAGCACTTTGGAAATACGATTAGCCTGCAGGCTTTCCTCCAGCGAATGAATGATGGGGATCGCCGCGCATACCGCTGCTTCATAGTACAGTCCGGCGCCGGATTTCTTTGCTGCCTTTTGCAGCTCATGCCAGTGCAGCGCAAAGGCCACTTTGTTGGCCGTTACTACGGTCTTTCCGTTTTTTAGCGCATGAAGCATATAGGTATAGGCAGGCTCTTCCCCGCCCAAAAATTCAACCACCATCTCAATTTCGGGGTCGTCCAGCACGTCCGCCGGATCAGCGGTCAGCACGCCTGGCGGGAATGCGATATCCCGCTTTTTATCCAGCGAACGCACCAAAACCTTTTTCACATAAAATGTCAATCCGGCACGGTGCGCAATATCGCTTGCAAATCCCTCCAACAGCCGCCATACACCGCTGCCTACATTGCCGCACCCCAGAAATCCGATGGTGACTTTTTTGATCATTCTATGCCTTCCTCTCGTGTTTTCGATTGCGGTGGTATAGGATCCGAAGTCCTTTCAGGGTCAGCAGGCCGTCAAAATGGTCGATTACCTGATCATCCTGCTTAATCAGCACCGCCAGCCCGCCGGTAGCCACCACCGTGGCATTGGGCGCGCCCAGCTCGGCACGCATACGCTTGACGATATAATCCACCAGACCAATGGTGCCATAAATGATACCGGATTGCAAGTTGGTAATGGTTGTGCGGCCGATAACAGTCTCCGGCTTGATGAGCTCAAACCGAGGCAGCTTGGACGCATTGCCCACCAGCGCTTCGCTGGAAAGCTTAATGCCCGGGCTGATGCATCCGCCCAGAAAACAGCCGGCTTCATCAATTGCGCCAAAGGTGGTCGCCGTTCCGAAATCGATAAAGATACACGGGCCGCCATATTCTTCATAGGCTGCCACGGCGTTGGCAATACGATCGCTGCCGAGCTCACGCGGATTTTCATATTTGATATTAATGCCTGTTTTAATACCTGGGCCTACCATCATCGGTGACATCCCGAAATAGTTTCTGCACATATGCTCCAGCGTAAAGTTCATCGTAGGCACCACGCTGGAAACAGCAATGCCTTCTACATCGGTAAGCTTAAAGCCGTCATGCGCAAAAAGGCTCTCAAATAAAATGCCGTATTCATCGGACGTACGGGAAGACCGCGTGGAAAAGCGCCCGTACTTGACCATCTTTTCGCCCTCAAACAGCGCGGTTTTAATATTCGTATTGCCAACATCCATGGTCAGTATCATCGTGTATGCTCCTTATATCAACAGGTTTATGCCGTCGCTTTTTTTCCGCGGCGATACCGCCTGTTTGCGGATTCTACCGCAATCTTGATCAGCGGGATAATCACCGCTGCAACAATGGCTTCCGCAATGCCGTTTGGCAGACCGACAACCGCTACCAGCCATGCGCCTGCATGATCCAGATAGGTTGCCCCCGCGTCCCCGGTAGCAATCAGGTTGTTTACAATCTCGGATAATTCCTGCCCATAGAGCAGTGCAATCAGTCCCAGGCACAACACGGTGTTTGTGATGGCGCCCATCGCGGCGGATATGCCCGATATGACCTTATCCGATACCTTCGTTTTTCCAAACAGTTTGGTAAGCAGCTGGTAAACACTCCATACGGCCAGCGGGATCAGCATGCGCGGGATGACGCTGATCAAAGGATTGCGGAAAAACAGCGTAAGCCCTACTGCGCCGGAAGCCCAGGCGCGGATTAAGCTCGAGATACCGAATACCAATCCGATGGAAACGCCTACCACAGGTCCCTCCAGCAGTACGGCAACGATAACGGGCAGATGTACCAGGGTGATAGACGGCAGCGGTGCCGGCATCGGGATCATCCCAACAGGGGTAAAGGCAAGCAGGACAGTGATTGCAGCAAGCATTGCCGTAACAACGATGCGACGGGTGGACCATTTTCCCTTGGGTTTTACAGCCGATTTGGTGGTGTTCATGATGTTTCCTCCGTTCGAGTTCATGTGTGATACCCGACGATCCGAGTGTTGCAACCGGATTTCCGTGCAATGTCCAATCAATCGTATTGGCATTGTCAACGATCATTATATCTTGTATCGATCACATTGTAAACAGAGCGGACAACCTGCGGCAAAGGCTTTCTATTTTTCCGCAACCGGAGTATAATGTGAACTGAAAGGGGGCACTGCCGTGGCAAAATGCAGAATAGGTATCATGGGCGGAAGCTTTAACCCTATTCATCGCCGTCATTTGCAGATTGCCGCATGCGCTCTGGATGAAGTTCAGCTTGACCGGATTTTGTTTATACCAAACGGAAATCCGCCGCATAAGAACAGCGAACTGGCAGACCCCCTACATCGTTATGAAATGACACGGCTTGCCGTGATGCCCTATGATAAGTTCTCCGTATCCGATATCGAACAAGTGAACAACGGCATTATGTATACCGCCGATACGCTCAAAAAGCTGCACGGACGGTATAAAGATGCGGAATTCTTTTTCATCATCGGTGAAGATTCGCTATTTGAGCTGGAACACTGGATGCGGCCGCTGGAGGTGTTTGCCCTATGCTCGTTTGTAGTATGTATGCGGTATCATCACGACATTTCCGACCATCCCTATGTAAAGGGGCTGCAATCCAAGGGTGCGGTTTTTCATTATCTCTCCCTTGATCCGCTGGATATCAGCACATCGGCTATCCGCCGGCAGATTAAAGACGGTACCATCAGCGACGCGCTGCTGACGCCTGAAGTATGCGAGTACATTCGGGTTATGCATTTATACTGCTGTACAGAAATTCTGCCGAATGCCGATCATGATTACGGCATGCTGAAGGAAAGCCTTTCTGACAGCCGCCTGCTGCACTCCCTGGCCGTTGCCTATACGGCGCACAGGCTTGCGCTGATTCATCATCTGGACGTTGAAACCTGCGAGATGGCAGCACTCCTGCATGATTGCGCCAAATGCATTCCCTTGAAAGAGCAGCAGATGATCGCACGCGAAGCTAAGCTGAAACTGTCCGCCACCGAATTGCGATCTGTAGGGCTGTTGCACGGCCCTGTGGGCGCTGTGATTGCCCAAACGAAATACGGGATCGACGATCCGGTCATCTTGATCGCGATCGCAACGCATACTACCGGATATGTCGGCATGACGGCGCTCGATATGGTCATTTTTCTTGCCGATAAAATCGAGCCCTATCGCAAGCCATTTCCCGCTTTGGAAAGCATACGGTCGCTTGCCCGGCAGGATCTGTACAAAGCAACTTATTCTACAATTCAAAGCTCCATTCAGTATGTAACCAACGCCAGCCAACCACTGCATCCCGCAACACATGATATCTTACAATGGCTCAAAGAGCAGATCAATGAAAGGGGAGATTCACAAACATGACATCCAAGGAAATCGCTTTACAAGCCGCTGACATTCTATACAAAAAAGGCGCGCAAAACATTACGGTGCTTGACGTTGCAAAGCTGACAACCGTCACAGAAGCCATGGTGATCGCATCCGGAAGAAACGCACTGCAGGCAAAGGCTCTGGCTGAGGCTGTGGAAGAACAATTACTCCAGTCGGATATTTCGCCGCTGCGCAGGGATGGCCATTCCGGCAGCCGCTGGGTCGTGCTGGATTACGGCGCTGTGTTTATTCATATTTTCCTGCCGCAGGAACGCGAGTTCTATCATTTGGATAAGCTGTGGGAACAGGAAAACAATCGCATTCCCCTCCCGTTTGACGAAGAACAGTAAATAGCCTGATAGCAGGCATTGCCCTGTCATGAAGAAAAGCTGGCATAGTCGACGCTATGCCAGCTTTTTACTACTATATTTGTTGCTTTTCTATTCCGTTTCCGCGATTGCCATGGCTACCGTTGCGGTCCAAGCGAGATCAACTGCCTTCTGGTGCGAGGTTGCATACGGCCCGATCGCCGCTACCTGCTCCGCAGTACGCGGGAAGTGGATGCACAGATGTCCGTCGAAATTATTGTCTGAGCATGGATTGACACCATGCGCCGTGTCATGCGTGGTAGCAATATACACACTGCCATTGCTGAATAGCACCCATACAGGCTTCGGTGTCCACGTAACCTCACCGCCAAACGCCTCATACATTTTTGCGGTATCCTCTGCGGTTGTGGGATAACCGTCGGCATGCGCACCAAAGCTGAACAGCGTTACGTGCCAGCTGATGCCGGTGGTATAGTCATATACCGTAATATTGGGATATTGGCGGGCGACGTCCCGCACCTCATCATACCAGTTGGCATACCGGACACGCGATGCGTTGATGGTGCCGCTCACACTGGGCGCAACGGCCGTAACCTTTGTTTCCTCGTTTTCGTCTTCTACCACATTCATCAGATCGTTGAGTGCGGTAAGCGTCAAAACACCGGCAATTCCGTCAGCCGTCAGTGATTGGTCTTTCTGGAACTCAATCAATGCCATGCTGGTAAGCGGGCCAAATTTGCCATCGGCGCTTCCGTCAAGATAACCAAGCTGTATCAGCAGTTCCTGCATCTTTCGCACGGTGGTACTCACCATGCCCTCTTTAAGCGTGGTAGATGTTTCGATGGTATTGGTGGCCGCGTTGTCATCATACAGCGCGGTAAGCGTTTTATTGCCGGCAATGCCGTCGCGCACAAGGCTGTTTTCCCGTTGGAACCGTATAACGGCCGCCTTGGTCAGCAATCCGAATTTGCCGTCCGCTTCATCGTCAAGATATCCAAGTGTTATCAGCCTTTCCTGCATTTCCGATACCGCGCTTCCTGTATCGCCGTACCGCAGCGTGGCGTATACCGTTACGCCTTCTTCTGCGCTTGCGTTTACGGTAGCCTTTATCGCACTGGAGCTGAAAAGCAGCTTCTGGGTTTCATAGCCCGCAACACCGTCAGCCGTTAAGCCGTTTGCTTCCTGGAATGCCTTGACCGCGTTAATATCGTCGCTGAGATATACGCCGTCCAGACGGGACACATAGTATCCGAGCTCATCCAGCCGCGTTTGGAGATTGAGTACGTCAATGCCCATGGATCCGCTTCGGATGACGACCACATTATCTTCGGTAATCACAATCTCCGCGATTGGCGTTGCCGTGGGCGCGGTGCCATAATATACGGCATTGCTGCCAAATAAAATATTGATGGTTTCAGAGCCGCAGATACCATCGGCGGTAATACTGTTCTTGGTTTGGAAAGTTACGACAGCCTGATAGGTATCGCTGCCGAATTTCCCATCAATCTTGCCCTCGTAATAGCCGAGGTTTTGCAGCTGCTGCTGTACTTTTTCAACATCGTCGCCCTCATCCCCCATGCGTACGGTTGCGGACGGCGGAGCAATCGTTGCGGTTACCACAGGCGTCGGCGTTACCGTATAACCAGCGGAAACCGCAGATGCGCTGTATAGGATGGTCTGCACATCGGTTGTGGCGATACCGTCGTTTGAAATCCCCATCTTTTTCTGAAACGCCTTGAGGGCGGTACGCGTTGCGCTGTTAAACGTGCCGGTAATATCGCCGTCATAGTATCCCAGTTCCTGCAATCGTGTCTGGAGCGACTTTATCGGTTCGCCCTTATCGCCGTATTGCAGTGTGAGACCGTATATCGGAGGCACGGTTTTAACGGCTTTCTTATATCCGCCGTAGTTTCTGGGTGTGCCTTCAAACAGCAGGTACAGCAAATCCGGGTCCGCAATACCGTCCTGGGTAAGCTTGTTC
>DAOPIR010000075.1:6138-12939 GCA_035399245.1 Candidatus Limiplasma sp. | reverse complement strand
GTAGCAATGGCGAGAACCAGCGTGATTACAAGATAGGGGATCAGGGCGATGCCGATTTCATAAAATCCTTTGCCCTTATGAAAGCAATGCTCATGATCTTCCGCATCAACCGGTTTCCCTTCCTGCTGGTGCTGATACATAATTTCGGAAAAATGTACGTCGGTTTCTCCGGCGGTTGCGCCCTGCGCATACATATAGAAGGCCGCAAAAAAAACCAGCATAGCGGATGAAATGATGCGAAGGATAGGGGAATCAAAGCTGAGCATCAGTCCCAATATTGTATAGAGTACCGATACAAACAGGATGCTGAGCATGAGCTTTGTACCCTTGCGGGTTGCGCTTTTTTCGTGCCACGATCCGTACAGGATCGGTTTAATCACGGGTTTTTGGGGTTTTGCCATAGTCATGATCTCCTTTTGCCGCTGCCGAGGTAGCCGTTATGTGTGAACGGGCAGATATATTCGGGGCACGCGGTTGGTAATGCTTAAGAGTACCTCATAGCTGATTGTGCCGGCCCATGCGCCAAGCTCATCAGCGCTGATAAAGCCGTCGTTCTGCCGTCCGATCAAAACGGCAATATCGCCGTCCTTCACGTCCGGAATATGGGTTACATCCACCATAATCTGGTCCATGCATACGCGCCCGACAACAGAAGCACGCTGCCCGTGCACCAGCACCTCACCGCGATTGGAAACCATGCGATGGTATCCGTCACCGTAGCCTACGGCAACCGTGGCAATGCGCATGGGGCTTTTGGCGGTAAACGTACATCCATAACCGATGCTTGCACCGCACGGAACATCCTTCACATGAACTATCTCGGCTTCCCATTGCAAAGCAGGACGAAACGGAAGGGTAGTGTTGACAGGCGGATAGCCATACAGGGAAATACCTTCCCGTATCATGGAAAAATACGCGTCTTTTGATACCAGACTCATGGCACTGTTGGAGGCATGCACGGGGATTGAAGGATCAAAGTGCGCACGCAGCCGGTTGAATAGCTGAAGCTGCTTTTGCGTGTAATCGCTGATGCCGCCTTGCGCACACGGATGATCGGCATCGGCGAAATGCGTATAGATGCCGGTTGCCTTTACATTGTGCGCTTGTGCAAGCGACGCCTGCAGCGCCATGGCTTCCTCGTCGGTGCGAAGGCCGATACGCCCCATGCCGGTATCCAGCTTGATGTGTACAAAAGCGGTCTTTCCCATACGGCTTGCGCAGGCGTCAATTAACTGCACCATGCGCGGCTCGAAAATTGTAAGCGTCAAATCCGCTTGTACGGACGGGTCGATACTGTGCTCGTTGATTGCGCCAAGCACCAGAATGTTCACATCCTGCAAACCGCTTTGGCGCAGAGCAATGCCTTCTTCGGGAATAGCGATCGCTAAATCACGGCAGCCTGCATCCACCACGGTTTTTGCGACTTCTGCCATGCCGTGGCCATAGGCATTGGCCTTTACCACAACCATCACACGCACAGCAGGCGGCAGATAATCCGCCATTAACAGGTAATTATGCCGTATGGCATCCAGGTCGATTGTAATCCGGTTATACCGATACACGGGTACTTCCTCCTGATACGATAGCAACAGGAAGCACGGAAAGAAATGCGGACAAACGCCTGTGCAATCCTTCCGTGCTTTGATGCGGGATAATCAAGCGCTATATCGCCTGCAGATCCTCTTGTGAAAGCATCTTTACGCCTTCGCTCTCCAGCACATTTACAGCTTTTTCCGGCTGATCCACACGGATAATGATCAAGGCATGATCGCCATGATTGCGGAAAAAAGAGTATAGATATTCCAGTCCGATATCATTGTTGGACAGCGCAGACAGCACTTCGGCAAGCGCGCCGGGATGATCGGCTACGCTAACGGCGAGTACGTCCGTTACCTTTACGGAATAGCCCGCTTCGGTCAGGATCGCCTTGGCCCGTTCATAGTCCGCCACAATACAGCGAAGGATACCAAAATCTGTCGTATCGGCTATGGAAAGTGACATCAGGTCAAACCCATGCTCACCCAACTGCTTGGTAAACCCTGCCAGGCTGCCGGATTTGTTTTCAAGAAATACGGAGATCTGCTTGACAAACATCTGTGTTCGCCTCCATCCATCAGATTATAGCATTTATAGTTTGCGGTTGTCCACCACACGCTTGGCCTTGCCTTCGCTGCGGGGCAGTGAGCCGGGCTGGCAGAGCTTAACCTTGGCGTGCACAAGCGCGTGGGCCGCAATAGAGTTTGCAATGCTGCGCTCCAGCGTTTCCAGGTCACGCACCGTGTCGCTCATATTATCGGGAGACAGCTCGACCTGGACTTCCATTGTATCCAGTAGGTTCTTGCGTTCTACCACAATCTGGTATTGCGGCACAATTCCTTTGACCTGCAGCAGCGCATGCTCTACCTGCGAGGGAAACACATTCACACCGCGGATGATCAGCATATCGTCGGTACGGCCCATAATGCGGCCCATGCGCACATGCGTGCGCCCGCAGTCGCAGGGTTTGTCTGTCAGCGTACACAGGTCGTGCGTGCGGTAGCGCAGCAGCGGCATGCCGTGCTTGGATAAGGTGGTAAACGTCAGGTCGCCCTGCTGGCCATAGGGGAGGCCTTTGTTGTCGGGGCCGATGATTTCCGGCAGGAAATGATCCTCCCAAATGTGCATGCCTTGCTTGCACATACATTCCATCGATACCCCCGGGCCCATGACCTCGCTGAGGCCGTAGACATTCATGGCGTCGATATGCAGCACTTCTTCGATTTGCTTGCGCATGGATTCCGTCCAAGGCTCGGCACCGAAGATGCCGCACTTTAGCTTGGGCACCTTCACACCCTCGCGCTCCATCGCTTCTGCAAGGTTAAGCGCATAGGAGGGCGTACACATCAGTGCTGTTGTGCCGAAATCCTGCATCAGCATCAGCTGGCGGGTGGTATTGCCGCCGCTGATAGGCACGACCATCGCACCCACGCGCTCCGCGCCGTAGTGCGCGCCCAAGCCGCCGGTAAACAGGCCGTAGCCATAAGCAACCTGTACAATGTCGCCCTTGCCGACATTGGCACAGTACATGCTGCGCGCCATCAGTTCCGCCCAGCGATCGATATCACCGCTGGTATAACCGACAACCGTCGGTTTGCCGGTGGTGCCGCTGGAGGCATGCACACGTACGATTTCACTGGTTGGCACCGCAAACAGGGAAAAGGGGTAGTTGTCGCGCAGATCCTGCTTTTCAGTAAAAGGCAGCAGTTCAATATCATCCACGCCATGGATATCGCCGGGCGTTAAGCCCAATTCCTGCATTTTATGGCGGTAAAACGGCACGTTTTCATATACCCTGCGTACGATATCGCGCAGTCGGCTGTCCTGAAACGCGCGCAACTGCTCCCGGGGCATACATTCCATGGTTGGATTCCAGATCATGTGTTTCAACGGATTTCACTCCTTCTCCAGGGATTATCAGGCGGAGTAATTACAGCCCGCCAGAAATGCCTTGCGGTTTATATCCAACGTTTTGGCGGGGACGGATGCTGCGATCGCATGCTCCCAATCCTCACGCGTAAACGGAAGATGCCTGCTTAACACCCCAAGCAGTACAATGTTTACCGACCGATGGCTCCCCGCCGCAACCGCCAGGGTAAACGCATCCAACTCTTCCAACTTCTGAGCTGCACCCACGGCGCCCTGCAGCGGATCAGCGGGGTAGTTTACCGCACCTGAAAGCACCGTGATCGGGGAGATCTGTTGGGAATTAACGATAAGAATACCATCATTTTTTAAGTAGGAAGCCGCGCGTGCGGCCTCCAGCGGTTCAAACGCCAGCAAATAGTCCGCACTGCCTGCGGCAACCAGCGGAGCATGCACATCCTTGCCGATGCGCACATGCGTGATCACGCTGCCGCCGCGCTGTGCCATGCCGTGTACTTCGCTGACTTTTACGCCCAGATTTTCTTCCATGGCGAGCCGCGCCAGCAGCTTGCTGGTTAATAGCGTGCCCTGTCCGCCGACGCCGACGATTACGATATTCACGTCCTGCATCTTCATTGCGCGTCGTCTCCTTTCACAATGGCATCAAACGGGCAAACCTGCGCGCACATGCCGCAGCCTGTGCATAGCGATGCATTGATTTCCACATGATCGCCCTTGCGCTCGATTGCCTGACAGGACACCTTCAGGCAGGCACCGCAATTTTTGCAGCTCTCCGTATGATAGGGGATACGTTTCGTCTTATCAATCAGCGCACAGGGCCTGCGCGCAATAATGACGCTTACGGCGTCGCGCGCGGTCTCTTCCTGTAAGGCGCGTTTGGTCTCTTCCAGATTCAGCGGATCGACAACCACCACATGCTCCACACCACAGCCCTTGCAAAGCGCTTCCAAATCGAGCATCGGTGCTGGATTATTGTGGATATCAAAGCCTGTGGCGGGATTTTGCTGATGACCCGTCATGCCTGTGATGCGGTTGTCCAGAATCAGCACGGTAATCGCTTCCTGCCCGTATACCGCGTCGATCAGGCCGGTAATCCCGCTGTGGATAAACGTGCTGTCACCCAGTACGGCAACCGTCTTTTTGGAAAATTCCTTACCCTGCGCGCGCTCCGCGCCGCTTGCCATGCCGATACTCGCGCCCATGCAAAGGCAGGCGTCCATCGCGGAAAGCGGAGGCAGTGCGGCCAGTGTATAGCAGCCGATATCGCCCATCACATGCAGCTTAAGCTTGTTGAGCTCATAGAAAATACCGCGATGCGGGCATCCCGGGCATAGCGTAGGCGGACGATTGGGCAGATCAACAGGCGCGGCGGCTGGCATCGGCGTTCCTAATACCGCGTTTTTGATTCGATCCACATCCAGCTCACCCTGTATGCCCGTCAGCGATTTGCCTTCACAGGCAATTCCGGCGGCTTTTATATCCTTTTCAATCAAGCCTTCCAGCTCTTCAATCACGATCAGACGATCCACCTGCCTGGAAAACGCTTCGATCATCAGCATCGGCAGGGGATAGACCATGCCGAGTTTCAATACGCTTGCTTCAGGCAGCGCGTCCCGCACGTACTGATAGCACACGCCGCTGGTGATAACGCCGAGGCTTTGGCTCCGCATCTCGATTTCATTCACAGGCAGCGTATTAACAGATTCCGCCAACACATGCTCCCGCTGCTCAACCAACAGATGGCGCTTTCTGGCCATTCCCGGCATCATTACGTACTTTTGTGTCTTCTTTTCATAGGGCTTAACGGGTGCTTCCTCCCGCGGGAGTTCCGTAACCAGGCTGCGGGCGTGCGCGATACGCGTGGTAAGGCGGATGATAACGGGTGTATCAAGCTCTTCGCTCATTTGAAACGCAAGCCGTGTAAAGTCCTTGCATTCCTGGCTGTCTGCAGGTTCCAGCATGGGGATATGCGCAGCGCGCGCGTAATACCGGCTGTCCTGCTCGTTTTGGCTGGAATGCATGGCGGGGTCATCGGCAACGACGATCACCATGCCGGCAGTAATGCCTGTATAGGCGGACGTAAACAGCGGATCAGCCGCGACGTTCATACCCACATGCTTCATGCACGTCATCGCGCGCGCACCGGCCATCGCCGCGCCGAAGGCAACCTCCATAGCGACCTTCTCGTTAGAACCCCATTGGGTATTAATCTCAGAATACTTGGCTGCAGCTTCCGTAATTTCGGTGCTGGGCGTTCCGGGATAGCTGGTGACCACCCGAACGCCGGCCTCCCATGCGCCGCGGGCAATTGCTTGATTGCCAAGCAGCAGCGTTGCATCCGGTTGTTCCGTTTGTTGGTACTTTTGCATGATCGTTTCCTTTCGGCATAGGGTTGATCCATCCAACGCTCTGACAGCATTAAAAGCTTGCCATTGATATAGATGATATTAAATTATAGTATATCACACCGCCGCTCATTCATAAAGAAAATACAGAAAAAACGCAGCCATGACTGACTGCGTTTTGTTTGTTGGAATAACTAGTCGACCGAGTAGGGCATCAAAGCGATGGCACGTGCGCGTTTGATGGCTTCGGACAACTGGCGCTGATGTTTGGCGCAATTGCCGCTCATTCTACGGGGAATGATCTTGCCGCGTTCATTCACAAAGCGGCGCAGGCGATTGACATCCTTGTAATCAATGTATTCGATTTTATCCACGCAGAAAGCGCATACTTTCCGGCGCG
This sequence comes from Candidatus Limiplasma sp., assembly GCA_035399245.1. Taxonomy (GTDB): domain Bacteria; phylum Bacillota; class Clostridia; order Christensenellales; family Aristaeellaceae; genus CAXXOK01. The sequence goes on along the minus strand of DAOPIR010000075.1, from coordinate 6,771 downwards.
GTTTCCGGCCGCGCGGACGGGGCCTTCTTTCACGATCATCAGGCATAGGGGAGCCTCCTTTTTTCAGCGTTTAAAACGGCAGATCGTCGTCGTCGACATCCTGGAAGCCGCTGTTGGAAGAATCATTATCGTTGGAAGGGGTATAGCCCGATCCTCCGTTATTCTGATCCTCGGAGCGGGACGACAGAAATTCGACGTCACTGGCAAACACATCAAGAGAGAAGCGCGTGCTTCCGTCTTTGGCTTCATAACTGGATACCGACACAGAACCCATTACACACACCTTGCGGCCTTTAGCTAAAAAGCGCTGGCAGTTATCACCGAGCTTGTTCCAGGCGGAAACGCGGAAAAAATCCGCATCCGGCTGGTTGGAGTTCTGCGAGGAACGCCGGCGGTTTACCGCAACGGTGAAGGAACATACAGTGCTTCCCGAAGACACGGTGCGCGTTTCCGGATCGCGTGTCAGGTTTCCGATGATGATTAGCTTATTCATTTCGTGTCACCATCCTTATTCGGTCTTTTCTGCAGTTTCTTCTTTAGGTTCTTCGGTCTCTTCAGCTTCCGGCGCGGGCTGCTCTGCGGGCGCGGGAGCGGCTGCGGGTTCCATTACGGGCGCGGGAGCCGGCACCGGGC
>DAOPIR010000075.1:0-6038 GCA_035399245.1 Candidatus Limiplasma sp. | reverse complement strand
GCGGGCGCGGGAGCGGCTGCGGGTTCCATTACGGGCGCGGGAGCCGGCACCGGGCGAACGGCTTTGGGCTTCACGCTCTGCTTTTTATCCAGCAATTTGATGATGAGATAGCGAAGAATCATATCATTGATCTCAAGATTACGCTGAATTTCCTTGTTTTGACTGCCTGATGCTTTGAACGTCGTGAGCACATAGTAGCCCTCCGGCATATCGTTGATCGGATATGCCAGGCGACGCTTGCCCCAGGATTCATCAACTTTTTCGATTTCGCCGCCGTTTTGCTTGATCAGTTCGGTAAACTTATCAATCAATTCTTTTCTGGCGGTTTCCTCCAGTGTTGTGTTGATGATATAGGTCAATTCGTACCTATTCATGCTTTCACCTCCTTTTGGACTTATGGCACCGTTGTTATCCTACGGTGCAAGGATGTGCCAATTAAAGATTATAACACTCACGCAGTATGATTGCAAGCAATATACTGAACAAATCGTTGAAATCAAGTCCGTTTAGGGTACCGTATCCCAAATGAGGATTGATTTTTTCGCGTGTTTGCGGTACAATTTAACCAAGAGATTGCAAGGAGGCTGGTATACATGAAGCTGATTATTGCGATTGTTCAGGATGAGGATTCACAAAGACTGATCAATGAGATGATGACGGAAGGCTTTCGTGTTACGAAGCTGGCAACCACCGGTGGATTTCTTCGCTCAGGCAATACAACGCTGTTGGTCGGCGTGGAAGACGAACAAACGGAAAGCGCAATCAGTTTAATAGAGAACATCTGTAAAAGCCGTAAACAGGTGACATCCGCTCCTTCTCCAATGGTCAACACATCCGGCACCTATACGCCGTTTCCATTTGAGGTTTTGGTTGGCGGAGCCACCGTGTTTGTACTGACAGTTGATCAGTTCTTTAAGTATTAGGGAAAGGGATTTCAATTTGTCCGAAATATTGGCAGACGCGGGCTTAATGCCCGCGTTTATGGATTATCAGGCAATCGGGCCCAGATATCAGCAGCCAACCGAGCAGTTTCGCACGGGACGGCATGTACATGCGTACCTTTTAACCGGTCCGCGTGGAATTGGGAAAAAGACATATGCGAAATATCTTGCTTCCATTCTGTTTTGCCAGGGTGATCCAAAGCCATGCGGAGAATGCACCCAGTGCCAATTGCTCTATGGGGGAAAGCACACGGCGGTGCTGGAGATATCATCGGAAGGCAACAAGGCCATTTCCGTAGACCGGATTCGAGAAGTGATCAATCTGGCATCCATGCACTCCATTGACGGACGGGAACGAATTATCATCATTGAACCTGTTGAGAATATGACAACCCAGGCGCAGAATTGCCTGCTGAAATCGCTGGAAGAGCCCGGAACGAATGTAATTTATTTTCTGCTGTCGCATGACACAAGCTCTTTGCTTGACACAATTATATCCCGCTGCTCTGTGGTCAAGCTTACACCCTGGCCCAATCAGGTGTTGGAGCGTGTGCTGTTGCAGCTTGGCTATCCTCGTGATAAAGTAGAGCGTGCCATCATATTGTCGGGCGGCAATATTGGAGAAGCGATTACGATCGCGGATGAGCAGCCCGACAGCAATCAGGAAAAGGCCGTACGGCAAATCCTGAATGTGCACACTTACGGCGAAGCCGTGCGCTGTACGGCAATGCTAAAGGATATGGCATCCACCGCGGATCAAATACTCTTTCGTCTGGAACGGTATTTGCAGCAGTGCATGATGACGAAATCTGGTTTGATCGCGCCCGGATATCTGCTGCAAACGCCCTGGGGCGCCGTGATCGAAACGATACCGATAGAGGATTTAACTGATCTTACCGATCAAGTATTCAAGGCCAGAAAGATGAAAATGAGCAATGTGAACTGGCAATCAAATATTGATCAATTGATACTCAAAATATTGGAGGCAAAAAGCAAATGGCAAAAATCGTAGGTGTTCGTTTTCAAAACGCCGGTAAATTGTTTTATTTTGATCCGGGCGATCTTTGGCCCAATCCCGGTGATTACGTCATTGCGGATACATCGCGCGGGCAAGCTTTCGGGCAGGTTATCACAGGCATGCGGGAAACCGACGCCGAGCTGATTGAACAACCGCTTAAGCCTATCTTGCGTATCGCTACGCAGGATGACATCTACCACATGCAGGATAATGAAGCGTTTGAAAAAAAAGCGTTTGATATTTGCCACCGAAAAATTGAAGAGCATCAATTGGAGATGAAGCTCGTGCAGGTGGAACAGACGTTTGACAATTCCAAGCTGATCTTCTATTTCACGGCAAACGGCCGCGTGGATTTTCGATCGCTGGTAAAAGACCTTGCGTCCGTATTCCACACGCGCATCGAACTGCGACAGATCGGCGTGCGCGATGAAGCGCGCATGATCGGCGGGCTTGGCCCATGCGGCCGTCCGATATGCTGCGGTTCGTTCCTTGGGGATTTTCAGCCGGTTTCCATCAAGATGGCCAAGGAGCAAAGCCTATCGTTAAATCCAACCAAAATATCGGGCGTATGCGGCCGGCTGATGTGCTGCTTGAAATTTGAAGACGAGAATTACATTCAGACACGCAAACGCATGCCCAAAATGGGTAAGGATGTGGAAACACCCGATGGCTTTGGCACTGTGGTCGATCTGAACATCCTGAAGGAGACGGTCAGCGTGCGTGTGCATCAGGATGATTCCAACGAAATCAAAGTGTATCCCGTCAATGATGTCGTGTGGTTCAAAATGGACCGAAAGCCTGATAAAAACGACGCTGCGGAAACGCCGCAAAAGCGTGCCAATAAGCAGAATAAACGTTCCGCCGCCAAGGTTGTTGTGGAAGAAGATGTCGAAGACAATGCGGAAATCGAAGTGCTTGCCAACGATGATGAAGAGGTAGGGGAAGAGGAGTACTTTGATCCCGATGAGGAGACATATGAGCAGGAACCGCTTTCGCATGAGCTGAACCAGGAAAACGCCGCAAACGATGACTGGCAGGCGGAAGTAGCGCAGGCGCTTCGCAATACGAATGGTAACAAATAGCATTTAATGTATTGCAAATCAAGTATTCTCGTGCTATGATGATCTCGCAAAGCGAATTCAACTGGAGGTGACCATTCATGGCATATCAGATTTCCGATGACTGCATCAGCTGTGGTGCTTGCGCATCAGAGTGCCCCGTGGAAGCAATTTCCGAGGGTGATGGCAAATATGTAATCGATGCGGACAAGTGCATTGATTGCGGCGCATGTGCAGACGTATGCCCCGTTGATGCTCCCGCCGAGGCGTAAACATCAACGAATTGGTTTTCGCATAAAAAGTGGCTATGCCACTTTTTTTGTTATAACTCTGGCTGAATACGGATAGGGGAGGCCGGAAAACAGGATTAGCATTTTACCCGATATGAGGGATTGACAAATGAAACAGGTATGATATACTGATTATATCTATTCGCTAAAGAATACTTTTACGAATAGATAGCTAATAATTTCAGGATTTTACGAGCTTCCCGCATGATACGTATAAGATGCTTTATTTTCTAAGAAATCGAAACCCCAACATTTGCTTAGCACTATTTAACTGCTTATCTGTGTCTATCAGTCATCGGTTCCTATATATTTGCAATGAAGCAAAAACTATTACTAACTTTAGGCATTGCATTATCTAAATCATCAACGAATCGAGGGGCGTTTCCATGCCGGATAAAAGCTATCAGGAACAGGTTGATCAAAAGCGTATGCTGATGATCCGGTCTACGCTTGCATCCCTGCCGCGATCGTGCTCCGATTTTATTCGCAGCCTGCTGACAACCACAAGCATCCTGACCCGGCTTGCCTACACGATCGATCTAAACACGTTTTTTACCTTCGCGGACAGGGAATTGTCCATCTACGCCGATAAAAACGTTTCTGAGCTGACTGATGAAGATATCGCGCATCTGAAAGCAAGAGACATTGAAATGTACTCCGAATATCTGACGCTGTATTATAAAGAGCAAGAGATTGACAACAGCCAGCGTGTATTGAAAAATCATTCCTACGGCGTAATGCGGAAATTATCATCGCTGCGATCCTACTTCAACTATCTGTTTCGCACCGAGCGTATATCAGGCAACACAGCCGCGCTGGTGCCGCTGCCGAAGATTCATCAAAAGCCGATCCTGCTTTTGGAACCGGATGAGATGCACAGGCTGATCCATGCCGTATCCACCGGTGAACGCCTTACACAGCGTCAGCAAGCCTACCATAAAACGGTCGGTGTGCGTGACTTTGCGATCATCATGCTGTTTCTGGGCACCGGCATCCGCGTTAGTGAATGTGTTGGGATTGATTTGCAGGATTTTGATTTTGACTCAAACGCACTGCTGGTTACCCGCAAGGGCGGTAATCAGGTGATTGTGTACTACCCTGAAGCCACAGCCGATGCCATAAAAGAATATTATGGCCAAAGAATGGAAATCAAACCCCTGGAGGGCCACGAAAACGCCTTTTTCCTATCTACGCAGCGCAGGCGGATTACCCAGAGGGCGGTCGAAAATATGGTTAAAAAGTATGCGGAAATCGTTGTACCGCTGAAAAAGAAAATCAGTCCGCATAAGCTTAGAAGCACTTATGCTACGAATTTATACCGCGAAACACAGGATATTTATCTGGTTGCCGAGGCGCTTGGCCACTCGGATATCAATACCACACGCAAGCATTACGCCAGCATGAGTGACCGGCGCATGCGGGAAGCGGCAGCAAACACAAAGCTGACAGAAAGTGAAGAGAAATCGGAAGAACCTTGATATTTCAAGGCAAGTATGGTATTCTATAATTAGAACATATGTTTGCAAGGAAGTGGTCCGATGAGTAATCCTCGCGGAGAGAGCCAGGAGAAAATCTTTGCCTATATTCAAAAAGTAGTTAAAGAAAAGGGCTATCCCCCATCCGTTCGTGAAATTTGTGAGGCAACAGGCCTTCGGTCCACATCTACAGTACACGCACACCTGAAACGATTGGAAAAAAGAGGATTAATTTCCCGCGATTCCATGAAACCGCGTGCGATTACCCTATCGTCGGAAGTACAGATGACGGAAATGGTATCCGCCGTGCCGGTTGTCGGCCGCGTTACTGCCGGTGTACCCATCCTGGCAAATGAAAATATCGAAGAATATATATCCATTCCGAATATCCTGCTGGGAGAAGGCGAGCACTACATTCTTGGCGTTCGCGGAGAAAGCATGATTAACGCAGGGATTATGGATGGCGATTACGTGGTGGTCAAGAAGCAGCAGGAAGCCAATAACGGCGACATTGTGGTCGCTATGATTGATGACGAGGCGACTGTTAAACGGTTCTACAGGGAGAACGGCCATATACGTCTTCAGCCTGAAAATCCTGCGATGCAGCCGATCCTTTGTAAACAGGTAACCATTTTGGGCAAAGTGGTTTCGCTATATCGCATTTTCTGAGGAATACTTGTGTGAAAAAACGCATTGGTCTTGTTGGCGGCAGCTGTGTGGATATCTTTGCAACCTCGGCTTTGCCGCTGATTGCGCATGATTCTAATCCGGGTACGGTAAATATAGGGTTTGGCGGTGTCGGCAGGAATATTGCTGAAAACCTGGCGCGCCTCTCACAGGAGGTGCTGCTTTTTGCACCGTTTGGCCAGGATCCCGTATCTGCGCATATGATGGCGTATACAGCAGCCGCAGGTGTCGATATTTCGCATTGCCTGGTTGCCCCAAACAGTGAGGCACCCTATTATATTTCCATAAACGATGTCGGCGGAGAAATGGCCGTTGCGGTGAACGATATGGCAATCTGCAAGCAAATTTCACCGGATTACCTCATGCAAAAGCTTGATATCCTCAACACATGCGATGCCATTTTTTTTGATACAAATATTCCAAAGGATTCGATTGATACCCTTGTCGAATACTGCAAACCGCCGCTGCTTGCCGAAGCGGTATCTACCCATAAGGCTGCTAAGCTGGTTTCCGCACTCCCCTATTTGCATGCCATTAAAGCCAATCGGCAGGAAGCACAGGCATTGACG
>DAOPIR010000074.1:0-12950 GCA_035399245.1 Candidatus Limiplasma sp. | reverse complement strand
TGTTGCGGTCCAGTCGTTTATTGCAAATCTCCGATAGCTTGGACGCGGTGTCCCGAAGCATGGTAAGCTCACCCGCACACTTAAGCCCCATTTTCAGCTGAAGATTGGGAACAAGCGTCGATAGGTCGGCATTGCCGCAGCGCTCGCCGATACCGATAAAGGTGCCCTGCACCTGCACTGCGCCGGCTTCTACCGCGCTCATGCTGGAGGCTACCGCACAGCCGATATCGTTGTGGCAGTGAATGCCGACGCGCTGTTTTGGAAAAGCTTTGCAAACCTTTGCAACCATATCATGGATGTGCTCGGGCGTCGCACCGCCGTTGGTATCGCACAGGCAAAGTACGTCCGCTCCCGCTTCATCGGCGGCCTGCAGCACCTGCATGGCGTAATCAGCATTCGCTTTATAACCGTCAAAGAAGTGCTCCGCGTCGAAGATCACCTCTTTGCCTGCCTGTTTGAAATACGCTACGGTATCCCGCACAAGCCGCAGGTTTTCCTCAAGTGTAGTGTTGAGCACTTTAAGTACATGCAAATCCCACGTTTTGCCGAAGATGGCAACCACATCGGTATGCGCATCGATCAGGGAAAGGACATTGCTGTCCTCCTGCGGCACTTTGCCCTTGCGGCAGGTGCTGCCAAAGGCACATAGCTTTGCATGCTTCAGCTTCAGGTCGTGCACGAGCTGAAAAAACTCGATATCCTTCGGGTTGGAACCAGGATTGCCAGCTTCGATATAGTCCACACCGAAGGCATCCAGCGCCTTGACGATATTGAGCTTATCGATCACGGAAAAGGCTACGCCTTCGCCCTGCGCCCCGTCCCGCAGCATACTGTCAAATATTTCAATTCGTTTCATGCCGTCCCCCTTAGAGCTTATTCATGCCATTGATATAGGCAAGAATACTGGCCTCCAGGATATCGGTGGAAAGGCCGCGTCCGGTAACCACACGGTCGCCGCACCGGATTTTGACGATGGCTTCGCCCTGTGCGTCCTTCCCTTCGGAAATCGTCTGGATGGCGTAATCCTCCAAAGAATGCGCTTCAGCCGGGATGAGCTTATCCACCGCGTTAAACGCGGCGTCGATTGGGCCGTCGCCCAGCGCAACTTCTTCCTTGCTTTCCCCTTCGTGGGTAACGCTGACAACCGCGTTGGACGTTAAAAAGTTACCGCTGTTGACGGTGAATCGTTTCAGCTTGTAATTGTTTGCCAGCGAGGAATGTGTATGGCGGTGCAGTGCCAGCGCTTCCAAATCCTTGTCGGTAATGAACTTCTTGCGATCGCACAGCGCTTTAAACTGTTCATACAGCCGTTCGAACTCCTCTTTGGACAGGGAGTATCCCAGCGTGTCCAGCCGTTCTTCGATGGCGTGGTGGCCGCTGTGCTTGCCAAGTACCATCTGGTTTTGCCTGAGACCAATGGACTCGGGCGTCATAATCTCATAGGTAGCGCGGTTTGCCATCACGCCGTGCTGATGGATGCCGGCCTCGTGCGCGAATGCGTTCTGGCCGACCACCGCTTTGTTGATAGGCGCGTTGACGCCTAAAATGCTGTACACCAAATGGCTGATGGGCGCAATACGCGTGGTATCGATGTTCAAAGCCTGCGGGTAGAGATCGGGACGGGTATGCATGGCCATAACCAGCTCTTCAAGCGCGGCATTGCCGGCGCGCTCGCCGATGCCGTTAATGGTACACTCCACCTGCCGCGCTCCTGCCGCGACCGCAGCCAGCGAGTTGGATACCGCCATGCCGAGGTCGTTGTGGCAGTGCACGGACAGGGCTACCGTGTCAATTTTGTTTACATGCTGTTTGAGATATTGGATCATTTTCGCCATTTCGTCAGGCGTGGCATAACCGACCGTATCGGGAATATTGATCACCTGCGCGCCCGCGCGGATCGCGGCATCCACAGCTTTCACAAGGAAGTCCGGATCGGAGCGCATGGCGTCTTCCGCGGAAAACTCCACCTGCGGAGCAAGGTTGCGCGCATAGGTCACCATCTCGGTAATCGTGGCGAGTACTTCTTCTTCCGACATGCGCAGCTTATACTGCATATGCGTGGGCGACGTTGCCAAAAACGTGTGGATCAGCGGGGATTTAGCCTGTTTCACAGCATCCCACGCAGCGTCGATATCCCGCTTGGTTGCGCGTGAAAGGCTGGCGATCGTGCAATCCTTAATCAGCTTTGAAATTTCTTCCACCGATTCAAAATCGCCCTTGGAGGCAATGGCAAAGCCCGCCTCGATTACGTCTACCTTCATGCGCTCCAGCGCCTGTGCAATTTCCAGTTTCTCGGACAAATCCATGCTACAGCCCGGCGCCTGTTCGCCGTCGCGGAGCGTGGTATCAAAAATCCTGATTTGGTCTGACATTATACACCATCCTTCCAAACTGCTCCCTGATCCGCGGAGGATACCAATGCCGCATAACGCTTTAGATAGCCGGTAAGCGGCTTACGCTTAGGTGCGGTAAAGGCTGCCTGCCTGCGTTCAAGTTCTTCCTGTGGTACATCCAGATTTAACTTCTTGTTGGGAATATCAATAACAATCGTATCCCCTTCTTCTACCAGTGCGATCAGCCCGCCGGACGCCGCTTCGGGCGAGATATGCCCGATGGCCGCTCCGCGCGTGGCTCCGGAGAAGCGTCCGTCTGTGATCAGCGCTACCTGCTTATCCAGCTTCATACCCGCGATGGCCGATGTAGGCGAGAGCATCTCCCGCATGCCCGGGCCGCCGGCGGGGCCTTCGTAGCGGATCACGATCACATCACCGGGTTTGATCTGCTTGGAATAGATTGCTTCCACCGCTTCTTCCTCGCCATTGAACACGCGGGCAGGGCCGCTGTGCTTAAGCATCTCGGGTGCCACGGCGCTCTGCTTGACCACCGCGCCATTGGGGCAAAGATTGCCGAACAGCACAGCCAACCCGCCGTAAGGCGAATACGGTGCGGATAGCGGATGGATGACCGTTTCATCCAACACCATCACATTTTGTATGTTCTCTCCAACGGTTTCCCCCGTTACGGTTTGGCACTCCGTGTGCAGGAAACCCTGCTTGTTCAGCTCCGCCATCACCGCCTGGATGCCGCCTGCCCGCTGCAAGTCCTGCATATGGTGCGGACCCGCGGGGGCCAGTTTACAGAGATTGGGCGTTTTCTGGCTGATCTCGTTCACCTTTTGCAGGGAGAACGGGATACCCGCCTCGTGTGCAACCGCCGGCAGATGCAGGATGGTGTTTGTGGAGCACCCCAGCGCCATATCCACCGTCAGCGCATTTTCCACGGCTTCGGGCGTAAAGATATCCAGCATCTTGATATCGTGCTGATATAGGTCCATGATCTTCATGCCCGCCTCTTTGGCAAGGCGGATGCGCGCGGAATAGGCCGCGGGTATGGTGCCGTTGCCGGGCAGGCCGAGACCTACCACTTCGGTAAGGCAGTTCATGGAGTTGGCTGTAAACATGCCGGAGCACGAGCCGCAGGTCGGGCAGACCTCGTTTTCGATCTGGCACAGCGCTTCTTCATCCAGATTGCCTGCCATATACGCGCCTACCGCCTCAAATGAGGTGTTCAGATCCTTCCCTTGCAGGGAAAGCATCGGCCCGCCGGATACAAAGATCGACGGCAGGTTCAGCCGTGCGGCCGCCATCAGCATACCGGGAACGATCTTGTCACAGTTGGGGATGAACACCAGCGCGTCGAACGCATGGGCCTTTGCCATACATTCGATCGTATCGGCAATCAGCTCACGTGTGCAAAGCGAATACCGCATACCCTCGTGCCCCATCGCAATCCCGTCGCAAACGCCGATGGTGTTGAACTCAAAGGGCGTTCCGCCGGCAGCCAGTACGCCGTCCTTGGCGGCACGTGCGATCTGGTTTAGATGCACGTGCCCGGGGACGATCTCGTTAAACGAGTTGACGATACCGATAAACGGACGCTTAATCTGCTCGTCGGTATAGCCGCAGGCTTTAAGCAGCGAGCGGTGCGGCGCGCGGCTTGCGCCAACCTTTACGATATCCGAGCGGCTCATTGCTTTTCCTCGCTTTTTTTCTGCCAGCTCATTTTTGCGCGCAGCTCGGCGCCGGTCTTTTCCACTAGCGAGTTCTGCGCAGCCTTACGCATAGCGTTGAACGACGGACGATTCACCTGGTTTTCCAAAATCCAGTTGCGGGCAAAGGTGCCGTCCTGGATCTCTTCCAAAACCTTTTTCATTTCCTTCTTGGTTTCATCGGTGATAATGCGCTTGCCGGTTACGTAATCGCCGTACTCGGCGGTATCGGAGATAGAATAGCGCATAAAGTTCATGCCGCCCGCGATGACCAAATCAATGATCAGCTTCATCTCATGCACACACTCAAAATACGCGTTCTCCGGCTGATAGCCAGCCTCCACCAGCGTATCAAAGCCCGCTTTCATCAGCGCGGTCACGCCGCCGCAAAGCACTGCCTGCTCGCCGAAGAGGTCGGTCTCGGTCTCTTCACGGAAGGTGGTTTCCAAAATACCCGCACGGCCGCCGCCGATGCCCTGCGCATAGGCCAAGGCGATCTCCTTTGCGTTTCCGTTGGCGTCCTGCTGGACAGCGATGAGGTCAGGCACGCCCTTGCCTTCCAGATACTGCGAGCGCACGGTGTGACCGGGTCCCTTGGGGGCGATCATGATTACGGATACATCGTCCGGCACGACGATCTGGCCGAAATGGATGTTGAAGCCATGGGCAAACGCAAGCGTTTTGCCGGCCTTAAGGTTGGGGGCGATATCCTTCTTATACAGCGCCGCCTGCTTTTCGTCATTGACAAGAATCATGATGATATCGGACGCGGCAACGGCGTCGGCCGTCAGCATTACCTGCAGGCCATCCGCCTGTGCTTTGGCGGCGGACTTGGAGCCTTCGTACAGGCCGACAACAACGTCAAATCCGCTGTCGTGCAGGTTCTGGGCGTGGGCATGCCCCTGGCTGCCATAGCCGATCACCGCAATTTTCTTACCCTTGAGTGCTTCCGGATTACAATCCTTGTCGTAGTACATTTTAGCCATGTGTAACAACCTCCTCATTTTCTTTGAGCATATATTCACCACGGCCAATCGCGGTTATCCCTGTGCGACAGGTCTCGATAATATCAAAGGGTTCCAGGAACGTTATAAACGCGTCCAGTTTATCGGTGGTGCCGGTCAGCTCCATGGTCACGGTGGTGGGTGTCAGGTCGCAAACCTTGGCTCGGAACACATTTGCTCCTTCCAACACCTGGCTGCGCGTTTTGCTGCCGGCGCTTACCTTGATGAGCATCAGTTCCCGGCAGATCGTTTGCTCCAGTTCCATGTTTTCCACAACCTTTACATCGTGCAGCTTACGCAGCTGCTGTACCAGCTGTGTGCGTACATACTCGTCTCCCAGCGCCTGAATGGTGATGCGGGAAAGCAGCGGATTTTGCGTTTCCCCGACAGATAAGCTGGAGATATTAAATCCACGCCGTGCAAACAGGCCCGACACTCGCGTGAGAACGCCCGCTTCATTATTGACCAAAAGTCCCAGTACCAGCTTCTTCATGCCTTTACCCCCTAATAATCATATCATCAAATGTACCGTTTGGCGGAATCATCGGGAAAACCATTTCATCACGGTCTATATGGATATCCACCACAACCGGCTCGTTAAGGGCCATAACTTCGTCCAACACGGGATCAAGCTGGCTGAGATTTTCCACCCGATATCCCTTCGCACCGAGTGCATCCGCCAGCTTGCAGTAATCGGTCTTACGGTTCAGCGTTGTGGATGAATACCGCTGTCCAAAAAACATCGTCTGCCACTGACGGACCATACCCAACACGTTGTTGTTAAGCACAAGCACGACAAGCGGCAGACGATTGTCCACGGCAGTTGCCAATTCATTCAAATTCATATGGAAGCTGCCATCGCTGGTGATGAGCACCGTTTTTTGTTTGGAACCGATGCACGCGCCGATAGCTGCGCCCATGCCAAAGCCCATCGTACCCAAGCCGCCGGATGTGATAAAGGTACGTGGTGTTTCAAACGGATAATATTGTGCCGTCCACATCTGGTGCTGACCCACGTCGGTTGCAATGCATGCAGTTTTAGGCGCGCGCTTTGCCACGCCCCGCAGCACCAAATACGGATTGAGCACGGCGTTATTCATCGCCGCTTCATTTTCAGGAGACTGAACAAGCGCGTCGACCTCTTCCAGCCATTTTCCATCGCTCTTTTTGATCGACATTTGGTTAAGCGCAATGAGCGCCTGTTTCACATCCGCTACCATGGACAGATACGCGGGGATGTTCTTACCGATTTCCGCCGGATCAATGTCGATATGCAGCACCTTGCGATCCTTGGAAAACGCGCTCTTGTTGCCGGTTGCGCGATCGGAAAATCGCGTACCCACGGCAATGATCAGGTCGGACTGCGCCATTGCCTTGGTCGCAGCATAATTGCCGTGCATGCCTGTCATTCCCAGCACCAGCGGATGGGCCTGCGGCACGGCGGATAAGCCCATCATGCTGGTGCCGATAGGCGCGCCCAGTGTTTCCGCAAAGCGAAGCAGCTCTTCGCCCGCGTTGGTGGACACCACGCCGCCGCCCGCATAGATAAACGGGCGGTGTGAGGATTTGATCAGCTTTACGGCTTCCTTAAGCGCTTCTTTTGTCAGCGCCAGCGGCGCATCCGCTTTCACCGCCGCCATCGGCGTAAACTCACACGTAGCCTTTTGTACGTCTTTGGGGATATCGATCAACACCGGGCCTTGACGACCGGAGGTCGCGATATGAAACGCTTCCCGTACAACAGACGCCAGCTTGTTTATATCCTTAACCATAAAATTATGCTTGGTAATCGGCATCGTAATGCCCGTGATATCCACTTCCTGAAAGCTGTCGCGCCCGATCAGTTCGCATGCTACATTGCCGGTGATTGCGACCATCGGAACGGAATCGAGGTATGCATTGGCAATCCCCGTAACCAGATTGGTTGCTCCCGGGCCGGAGGTTGCGATTACAACGCCCGTCTTACCTGTAGCTCGCGCATAGCCGTCCGCGGCGTGCGCCGCACCTTGTTCGTGGCAGGTGATGATGTGCGTAAGCCAATCCGACGCCTGGTATATCTCATCATAGATATTCAATACCGCCCCGCCCGGATACCCAAAAACCGTATCCACATTCTGCTCCTTCATGACTTCCAGCAGGATCCGCGCACCATTCATCATAGAAACCCTCCTTTTCTTAAAAAAACTCCCTAAACCGCTTTGCGCAGTTTAGGGAGTGTGCTTCGTTGCTTTGATCTATGGGTTCACCTTGCACTCAGGCCTAAACTTACGCGAAAGAACATTGCCTACTACTACCAATACAAGCAGTACAGCAATGCTAATAATAAGAATAAGGCCGAGGTTCCAAGCTTGCAAAATCATAAAGGTAACTCCTTGCCATGATTTGTTGTATACAATATCATACTCAATTCTGTTTGTCAAGATATTTCCCAAAGAATTAGGTTGAATCGCCGTTTCTCCGGTTTACGAACTATCAACAGCGGAAAATCCGGCTGTTACACCGAATTTTCCGCCAATGTTCATTGCGTCGATTGGGAAATGTTATTCCGTTTCATTTTCCAGCCAAGCAACTACTGTCTCCGTACCGTCTTCGTTCGTCATTGCTTGCGTGCTGCATACCGCCGCGGTGATCTCGCCAAGGATTGGATTATCATCCACAAGATCCGTGAAAGGCGACACAGGATTTGTCTGCGTTCCCAGGCACAGCATGCGGTTGAGCATAACCAGTGCCTCACCGCGTGTAATCGCCTGATTGGGTTTGAAGGTGCCGTCGCTGTAAGGCGCAATGATCCCGTAGTAGTACGCTTCCTCGATCGTGGTCCTTGCCCAGCTGAAGGTGATGTCTGTAAAGTTATACTCCAGCGGTTCAACATAATAGGAACGTTCAATCTGCAGATACTGGGCAATCATGGATACGAATCTCGCTCTTGTAATGCCCTGCTTGGGATAAAACTTCGAGTTAGTGGAACCATTCATATAGCCGGCATCGGTAACCGCTTTAATCGCACCGGCGAAGGCGTCATCCGGCTGAACATCGGTAAAGGCAGTCTGGCCATCCTCGGTATCCAGCCCCAGTACCGCTGCGAAGATAACGGCTGCATCTGCACGTGTCAAGATAGCGGAAGAAGAGAACTCGCTCGTTTGATTTTCGAAGTACGCCTGATGTGTGCTTGCATTCGTGCGTGACGCTACCACAAACGTTTTATGGGAAGCATCGTCTTCCGGTTTTTCAATCGGCTCACTCGTTGACATCTGCACCGTTATCGTTTGATATGATTCTGCTTCGTCTTCCCCGAGCATTGCCGTATGCAGCAGCACGGTCTTTGTATAGACCTCATCCGTTTCCAGATCCTCTACCTGCCAAAGAACTTTGTGCTCATACTCGCTTTCCACCCACTCCGGTATCAGGCGCAGCTCTTTTGTTAATTGCCATGTTGTCATTTTGGAGAACAAAGTGCCGCCGCCGGCATCCTCCACGGTAACGCCCACCGGAATTCCCAGCTGGATTGTGGCCGATTCCAGGGTTTGATCGGTCTTGTTGCCATACGTTATGGTGCAGAGGATGGAGCCGTCTTCCAGAGTACGATTCAGATCAGTGCTTACATGCACGGCAATATCGTAATACTGGACCGTCTCTTCTTCTTCCTCATCCTCGTCCTCATCCTCCTCATCTTCTGCCACAGGCGTCATAGCGAAGTTGAAGTTGACGATGGACTCGCCTACGGCAATCGTTCCGCTTGTATAGGTATTATACCCATCTTTGGTGGCAACGATGTAGTAATCCGTATCCGCATGAACCATGAATGCGTACAATCCGGCAGAATCCGATTTTTGCGGATTGCTGTTATCCGAAGGCGGGAAACCGGATATGCTCGGCAGGGAAACCAGAGAATACGGCGTTCTCCCATTGGCGATGTTCCTGGCGGTGTTTGCATAGTACAGCTTCACTGTCGCACCCTCGATTACCTTGCTTGTGTTGCTGTCTGTAATCGTTCCGTACGGATCAATCAGGATGTCGCTGATGTTTGTTTCGCCGCCGTCGGTAATGGTAATCTCACGGGTTCCGACGATGATCTTTGTATTATCATCGTATTCATAGTACACATACAGCGTATAGGTACCGGATGTAAGGTTATTCACGGAGAACACGCCTGTATCCGGATTGATGTTTACGGTTGCCTGCCCGCCGTCCCCTTCGATTACCATCGTCAAGCCGGATCCAACCAGCTCACCGCAGCAGGAGTTTGTTCCATCCTCATTTTGAAGTGTGATGATGCCCATGGCGGATTGTGAAGGATTGGTGCTTTCGCCGCCAGACCCGCTGATCGTACCCACCTGGACGTTTTGTTCAAACGTCACCTGCGTTTCAACCCCGCCTACCGTAACCGGTTTGGTGATGTTGATGTTATATTCCACATCGCCTCTGGGTACGGCAATTTTGTAACGGCCGTTTGCACCTGTAGTAACGGTCTTTGTGAAATCGATTTCACCGTCTCCTTCAAAATCTTTATAGACAGTCACAACTGCGCCTTCTACCGGCTTGTTGCCGTTATCACCGTCGGTAACGATGCCTTCCACAAATCCGGGAGTAAAGCGCATATAGATAACCGCTGAACCGTAAAGCTGTTTTTCGACACTGGAAACAACCGCCGTGATCGGAACTTCCTGTTCTTTTGTGCCTGTTAGCTTTTGCGATATAAAGGTTACGCTGCAGGATCCGTTACTGTTGGTCACGGCCGTATTGCCGCCCTTAAACGATCCGGTGGCACAATTAAACGTTGCGGTTACACCGCTGATCGGTTTTCCGTCATCATCTGTTACCGTAGCGGTGATAACGGATTGCGATACGCCGTCTCCCAGAATAACATCCGGTTCCGCGGTGATATTCAGGTTAAACTTAGACAGCAGAATATCCTTGGTAATCGTGCCGGAGGGATCGGTAGCAAAGGAAATCTGCGTGATGGCTGAATTATCCTGATAACCGACTGCCGAAACAAGAATTTCAACATCGTCACTGCTGTCTGTCAGCCCTGTAAAACGGTATACACCATCGGCTCCCGTTGTCATCTTTGCCATTTCAATGCCATCTTTATCCACTAGCTGTACAATAGCTCCGGTAATGGGCTCGTTGGTCTTTCCGCTGTAGATCGTACCGGTCAGCACAAGCTCGGTGCTGCTGATGACATTGATGGTAAACTGCTGCTCCTCGCTGGTATCCACTCCATCGTTTTCTGTTTTGCCATCATCGCTCAGCGTGACCGTAACAAGCGCGGTCCCGCTTTGTGTGGCTGACGGTTCGAATGTAAGTGTTCCATCCGCGCTGATTGCCGGTAGTACGGTAAACAACTCCGGTTTATCCGCGTTTACCGTAAAGGATAGATTCTGCTCCGTTTCATCCATCGGGCCGGCGGAGATATCGGTGCCCCAGAGCGCTTGTTCGTATGCTCCCGTGCCCACACCGATCGAAATATTTTCCCCGGCCGTGAAAACCGGCGCATCGTTTACCGAATTAATGTAAATAATCAGGTTATGCACACTCGATATATTCTTGCCGCCGTTGTCGGTGTCATCCAGATCGCTGAGGGTCACGGTAGCTTCTATGCTGCCGTTGGCGTTTTCCGCCGGCACAAAGCTAATGGCGCCTGTTGCTTGATCCATCAGAGGTTCCACCTCGAACAGGCTTTCATTGCCGTTAACAACCAGCGATGTTTCGTCCAATACCATGGTGAATACAACATCCTGCGCTTCGTTGACAGGTCCTACATTCACAGTACCATCCACTGCCCATACCGCATCATACGCGCCGGAGTCTTCATTGACAATGATGTTCCCGTTATCATCGAAGGTCGGTTGATCGTTTACGGAAACGACTGTGATGGTGAAGATGTGTTCTTCCGAGGTATCCAGGCCGCCGTTGTCCGTGCCGTCCTTGTCCGCAAGCACGGCGGTCACCTGTGCGCTGCCAAAGGCATTCTCCGCCGGGGTAAAGCTGATTTTGCCTGTGCTTGCATCAATGGCAGTTTCTGCGCTGAATAGCTCTACATCATCCGCAATCACAACTTGCGTGATTCTATATTCATAATCCTGGTTTTCGTTGCTCGGGCCGATAAAGCGTGTCTCGTTATCCGCCCATACGTCTGCATAACTGCCGCTGTCCTCGAGTACGGTGATATCACCGGTATCCGTAAAACTCGGCTGGTCGTTGACCGACAGCACGTTGATGGTGAACTTCTTTTCCACCGTGTTGGTGCCATCGAAGAGTTCTACCGTAATCTCGCTTGATCCGTTGGCGTCCTCGGCGGTGGAGAAGGTCAGGTCGCCGTCGGTGGTCAGACTCGGCTGCGTGCTGAACAGCGACTCATCGCTGGCTGTCAGGGTGAAGGTAAGCGGCTGCGAGGCTTCGTCCGTGCCCCCGCCCCGGGTGATGTCGGAAGCGTAGTTTTCCTTAAAATAGTCTCCGCTGTCCTCGTTCACCGTTACCGTTCCGCCCAGGGTAAAGGTCGGGTCATCGTCAATGGAGGATACCGTAATCTTCAGCGTGTGTGCCTCGGAGGTATCAATCCCGCCGCGGTCGGTGCCGTCGTTATCCTGCAGGTAAACGGTATAGTATGCGTAACCGTTGGCGTTCTCCGCCGGTGTGAAACTGATCGCACCGGTATCCTTGTTAATCGTCGGCGCTTCACTGAACAGGGAGGCATTGCCATTGGTCTCGCCCTCGCCCACATTTTCCGTCATGGAAAACTGGAAGGTCTGCCCTTCATTGGAGGGGCCGACGTCTATCGTGCCTTCCGCTACCCAATCTTCATTGTAGGCGCCGGAGTCTTCTGCTACGGTAATATCCTTGAGATCTGTGAATACCGGCTGATCGTTGATTGATTCCACCGTGATGGTGAATTCTACGGTATTGCTGTAGTAAATGCCGCCATTTGCCGTACCGCCGTCATCTTCCAGCCATACGCCTACCGTTGCCACACCGAATAGGTCATCGGCGGGCGTATAGGTCAGCGTTCCGTATTCATCAATCGTCGGCTGGCCATCTTCTGTAAACAGCTCATTATTATTGTTTTGCGTGACAAACGTCAGGATGTCTTCGCTTTCGTTGTCAGCGCCCTCATACATTTCGGTTGCCCATGCGGAAACCGTCTGCTCTTTGCAGTCCTCCAGCACCGTTTGGTTTCCGCCTTCGTCAAAGGTCGGCGGATCGTTGATGGACAGAATTTCGATATTGAAGGTCTTGATAACCGTATTGGTACCGTCACTCAGGGATACCTTTACATCGGTAGACCCGTGCGCATCCTTTTTGGTGGTGAATATCATCTCGCCGGTATCGGAAAGCGTGATTTCTTCCGTAAACAGGGAGGTATCGTAATCCGAAAGTGTAAATACCAGCATCTCGTCATCTTCATCGGTTCCGCCGCCCGGGGTGATGCCGGTGGCATACGTCTGATCGTACAGGCCGCTGTCTTCACCCACGACAATCGGATCCCCCAGCGTATAGGTCGGAGCATCATTGACTTTATTGATCGTTATGATCAGCTGGTGCACCTCTGATGTATCCACACCGTCCCGTTCCGTCAATCCGTCGTCTTTCAGATATACGTTATAGGTAACATGGCCGTTGGCATTGGACGCCGGTGTGAAGGTGATAACGCCGGTTGCTGCGTTGATGGTCGGTCCGGCGCTGAACAGGGTGGCATTGCCTTCCGTTGACCGGCTTACTTCCTCCATCCAGAACGTAGGCGACTGGAGTTCGTTATCGGGCCCCAGGGAATAGCTGCTCACCCAGGATATCGTCTGCGGCAGGCAATCCTCGTCAACGGTGATGTCGTCGATATCCGTAAAGTTCGGCTGGTCGTTGACCGACAGCACGTTGATGGTGAACTTCTTTTCCACCGTGTT
>DAOPIR010000073.1:0-12957 GCA_035399245.1 Candidatus Limiplasma sp. | reverse complement strand
CCGATACCCTCAACATCACCTGCCTGCCTGACCGCGAGGCCATGGCAAACGCCATGCTCCCCAGCCAGTTCTTCTGCATCAACAGTGCGTCTGAGAATAAAGAAGCCGCTGCCGCGTTCATCAACTTCTTTGTCAACAACACCGATGCAGGCATGATCCTTGGCAACGACCGTGGTATCCCCTGCAACTCGCAGGTGCGTGCCGCTATCGGTGCGAGCGCAAGCGCGATCGATCAGGCTGTGTACAATCTGTTTGACATCACCTCCGATTACAGCAAGGTCAGAGATCCCAACGCCCCCAACGATCAGGCGGTTGTGGATGCATGGCAGGTTGTAAACTACGAAGTGGCCTATGGTCAGAAGTCCGTTGAGGACGCGGCTGCCGAGTTCTATACGACTTACAATGCGCTTCTTGCAGAGTAATCAACTCTATGTAAAAGGGGGCTGTCGCAATAGCAAAAATGCGGCAGCCCCTTTTTCTGAAATAATAGAAAAGCGGAAGGGAAGAAAAGCGTACCGCAAACACAACGAACGTGGAAAACTCCAATCCAGACCAAAGCTCAAGATTCGGTTCGCTGCCGATTATCTCCATGACTACTTGCAAAACCAGCTCGTGTACTATATGGTTGCTGTTCTTGATGTTTCATAGCTTCATTCAACAGCAAAAAGCGGCTCGTTCATCCTGAACTTGCCGCTTTTTTGCTGCCCTTGCTGCGACAGCCCTTTTCTTTTTGCAATCCTGCCTCTGTTAAAATTCTTTTCCCTGAAACGCGTCTTTAATATGCTGGATGCCTTCGCCGGTCACTTCCACTACATCAAAACGAATCGGGCCGTCGTGATCATGCTCCGCCAGATAGTACAGCGCGGCTTTTACAATCCTGCGCTGCTTTTTGGTAGTAACCGCCATCAAGCCGTCTCCGCTTGTACCGGTTTGGCGCAGCTTAACCTCCACAAAAACCAGCGTATCTCCGTCCGTCATCATCGCGTCGATTTCGCCGCCTGGTGCACGGTAGCGCTTGTGCAAAAGCAGCATGCCCTGTTTTTGCAGGTATTGAACGGCCTGGCTTTCTCCAGCCAAGCCCTTTTCATAGGTTTTATCAGTCATTGGGGAATGTTTCGTAAAGCGGGAACGCCTTCATCATTTCCGCTACGTCGGCTTCCACGCCCTTGCAGGCCGCTTCGCCGCCCTCGATTACGCGGGCAAAGAAACCGGCGATCTTCTCCATATCGCTTTCCACCATGCCGCGGGTGGTAACCGCCGGCGTGCCCACGCGGATACCGCTGGTAATGGTCGGCTTGAGCTTTTCTCCGGGAATGGTGTTTTTATTCGTGGTAATGCGGCAGGTGCCAAGCAGGGTTTCCATTTCCTTGCCGGTTCTGCCGGTTTTGGTCAAGTCCAGCAGGATCAGGTGATTGTCCGTTCCGTCGGATACCATTTCGATCCCGTTTTTGCGGAAGGCATTTTCCAGCGCCTTTGCATTGAGGATAATCTGGTGCTGATAGGTTTTAAACGACGGATCCAGTGCTTCCTTGAAGCACACGGCCTTGGCTGCGATCACGTGCATCAGCGGGCCGCCCTGTGTGCCGGGGAAAATAGCCTTATCAATCGCCTTGGCATACTCTTCCTTGCACAGGATCATTCCGCCGCGCGGGCCGCGCAGGGTTTTATGCGTGGTGGTGGTCACAAAGTCCGCATACGGCACGGGGCTTTCGTGCTCACCTGCGGCAATCAGACCGGCGATATGCGCCATATCCACCATCAGCAGGGCACCGACTTCGTCGGCGATTTCCTTCATCAGCTTAAAATCAATCGCCCGGGGATAGGCGGATGCGCCCGCTACGATCATCTTGGGGTGATGTTCTTTGGCCAGATCGCGCAAAGCGTCATAATCGATACGGCCCGTATCCTCTTTCACGCCGTATGGAATAAAGTTGAAATACTTGCCGGAAATGTTGATCTTCATGCCATGAGTCAAATGCCCGCCGTGGCTCAGGTTCATGCCAAGCACCGTATCACCCGGATTGAGCATGGCGAAGTATACGGCCGTATTGGCCTGCGCACCGCTGTGAGGCTGCACGTTTGCATGCTCGGCGCCAAAGATCATTTTGGCACGGTCACGCGCCAGATCTTCGGCAACATCCACAAACTCACAGCCGCCGTAATAGCGGTGCCCGGGGTAGCCTTCTGCATATTTGTTGGTCAAGGGAGAACCCATTGCTTCCATAACGGCGGGGCTGACAAAGTTTTCCGATGCGATCAGCTCGATATGTGCCCGCTGACGTTTTACCTCGTCTTCAATGGCGTTAAACAGTTCGGGATCGCTTTTCATAACATGGCTGAAATTCAATGGTATCTCCCCCTCTTGATCTGTTTGTAAAAATACCGCATGTACTCCAACCGAGCAACCCCGCAGCACATTCCAGAAAGCGCTTACTGCTGCTACCTTCCGGTCCTGACAGGATTCACACCATGAAATCGCACGGGACTCAGCCGTCATCATACACGCGGCCTGAATATTATACAATGGCGGTTAAAAAAAAGCAACCGCGAGATACTGCTATCTCGTGGCTGCCTGTAAATCGGCTACGATATGTGGTGGATCTACAAAATGAATCGTCTGGTATCGAAATTTGCTTCGTCCTTGGAGAGATGCTCCAGTACGTATTCTTCCGTTATGTTGAGATCGACCTCGGGCATGTCGTCACCGCCGGCGTGATAGGAAACATCCTCCAGCAGCTTTTCAAACACGGCCAGCAGACGGCGTGCGCCGATATCTTCCTTGTTTTCGTTGCTCACATACGCCGCGCGTGCAATAGCTGTGATCGCCTTGTCGTCAAAGGTCAGGTTCACCTTATCCACACCCAGCAGCTCCTTGTACTGCCAGGTAAGCGCGTTGTCCGGCTGGGTAAGAATAAGCTGAAAATCCTCCTGGGTAAGGCTGCTTAGCGTAACATGTACGGGGAAGCGGCCCTGCAGTTCGGGAATCAAATCCGTAACCTTCGCCACGTGGAACGCACCGGCCGCGATGAACAGGATAAAATCCGTCTGCACTGCACCATACTTGGTGTTAACGGTCGAGCCCTCCACAATCGGCAGGATATCACGCTGCACGCCTTCGCGACTTACATCGGGACCATGGCCGGACGAGCGACCCGCTACTTTGTCGATCTCATCAATGAACACGATTCCGTGCTGTTCCACACGCTCAATGGCCTGCTGCTGCACATCGTCGTCGTCGATCAGCTTGGACGCTTCCTCTTCGAAGAGAATTTTACGCGCGTCCTTCACCTTCAGGCGGCGGATTTTCGTTTTCTTGGGCATCATGCCGCCCATCATATCGCCGATATTGATGGAGCTGCCGCCGACTTCCAGCTGCGGCGTGCTCTCTTCTACTTCAACCTCGACCTCCTGGTCTTCCAGCAGGCCCTGCTTGAGCTGCTCGCGGATCGCTTCCCGTTTGCCCTTGATCTTTTGCTGTTCCTCCGGCGGCAGTTCCGGTTCCTTCTTTCCTCCGCCAAGCAGCGCCTCAAACGGGTTCCCGCTGCTCTTTTTGGGCGGTGATACCAACAGGGTCACCAGCCGATCCTCCGCCATAACCTGTGCGCGGATTTCCACTTTTTTCTTGAATTCATCGCGCACCAGCCGAACGGCATTCTCCGTTAAATCACGGATGATGCTTTCCACATCGCGGCCCACATAGCCAACCTCGGTAAACTTAGTGGCTTCCACCTTGACAAACGGTGCGTCTACCAGCTTGGCAAGGCGGCGGGCGATCTCGGTCTTACCTACGCCCGTAGGTCCAATCATCAGAATATTTTTGGGATTAATCTCGTTGCGTACCTCTTCGGGCAGCTGTGCGCGGCGGTAACGGTTGCGCAGCGCGATGGCTACGGCCCGCTTGGCCTCGTCCTGTCCGATAATATACCGGTCCAATTCACGCACGATCTCCCGTGGTGTTAATTCCTTCATGGTATCACTCTCCTACGGTCTCGACGTTGATGTTGGTGTTGGTATATACGCAGATGGAAGCGGCGATTTCCAATGCTTTCCTGGCTATTTCCGGGGCGGACAGATCCGTATTCTGGATCAGCGCGCGCGCGGCGGCCAGCGCATAGTTGCCGCCCGAACCTACGGCGGCCACGCCATCGTCCGGATCAATCACTTCGCCGTTTCCGCTTAAGACCAACAGGCTTTCCTTGTCGGCAACGATCAGCATGGATTCGAGCTTGCGCATCATTTTATCGCTGCGCCAGTCCTGCGCCAGGATTACAGCCGCGCGCTCCAGGTTGCCGCCGCACTGGGTAAGCTTTTCTTCAAAGCGCTCGCACAGCGCAAACGAATCGGCCACCGAGCCCGCAAAGCCTGTAATCACCTTGCCGTCGTATAGTCTACGTACCTTTTTCGCGGTGGATTTAAATACGGTGCTTTCCCCCATCGTCACCTGGCCGTCACCGGCAATGGCGATCTGGTTGCCGCGTCTCACCGCGCATATTGTTGTTCCGCGCATCATAGCAGTTCACTCCTTATTCTCTGCGATCGTATCACCGATCGGCTTGCCTGTCCAGTCATCCTGTTCCATCTGTCGCCGGACGGTTTCCACTTCCGCCAAAGCGCGTTCCGCGATCTTTTGGTATCGTTCTGCCTTATTGCGGATTTTCTTTTCCCCGGGATCGTAATCCAGCGAATCGATCAGCCCGAACGCGCAGTTCATCGGCTGGAAACGCTTGTTGGGCGACGATACATACCGGCCCATCGCACCGATTGCGGTCTTGCCGGAAAAATGCGGCGGCTCTGCGCCATGCAGGCGGTATGCCATGCTCAGTCCGGCCAACAGGCCGCTTGCCGCGCTCTCCACATAGCCTTCCACGCCCGTCATCTGCCCCGCGAAGTATAGCTGCGGTCGATTGATGACCCGATAGGTGTCATCCAAAAACCCCGGGCTGTTTAAAAAGGTGTTGCGGTGCATCACACCCATACGGGCAAACTCGGCGTTTTCCAGCCCCGGAATCATGCGGAACACACGCCGCTGCTCGAGAAAAGTGAGCCTCGTTTGGAAGCCCACCATATTATACAACGAAGCGGCAAAATTATCCTGCCGCAGCTGCACCACAGCATAGGGCCTGCGGCCTGTGCGCGGATCGCTGAGCCCCACCGGCTTCAGCGGGCCGAACGCAATCGCCTGATCCCCGCGCTTTGCCAGGCTTTCGATCGGCATGCAGCCCTCAAATACAGCCTTTTCTTCAAAGCCTTTCACGGGCACGGTATCCGCCGTTTGCAGGGCGTACACAAAGGCCTCATATTCCTCTTTATCGAGCGGGCAGTTCAGATAGTCCTCCCCGCGGCCGTAGCGGGACATAACAAAAGCCTTATCCATATCAAGCGATTCCGCCGTTACGATCGGCGCGGCGGCATCATAAAAATGCAGGGTAGAAAGGCCGTTCATTTTTACAATTGCGTCGCTTAGCGCATCGCTGGTCAGCGGGCCTGTGGCGATGATCGTATCGCCTTGCGGAATATCCGTTATTTCGCGCTGCACTACGGCAATATTGGGATGGCCGGTGATCGTGCGCTCTATTTCCGCGGAAAAGTGTTCTCTGTCCACCGCCAGCGCACCGCCCGCTGGTACCTTTGTTGCATCGGCGGATTGCAGAATAATAGAATCCAGCCGCCGCATTTCTTCTTTCAACAGACCCACGGCATTCGTCAGCCGGTCTGAGCGCAGACTGTTGGAGCACACGAGCTCCGCCATGGTATCCAAAGACTGTGCAGGCGTTTTGGTGACGCGCTTCATTTCATAAAGCGTTACCTGCACATTTCGGTTGGCCAGCTGCCAGGCCGCTTCACAGCCCGCCAGCCCGCCGCCGATTACGGTCGCTTTCATTCGTTTCCGTCCGCTTCCTTTTTCTCTTTATAACGGCAGGTTTCATTGGCACACAGTAAAATTCGCTCGCCCTTTTTGTTGCGCTTTTCGGTCATATAGCTTCCGCACTTGGGGCATTTCTCTTTGGACGGCATCTCCCAGCTGACAAAATCGCAATCGGGGTATTTTTCACAGCCGTAGAACTTGCGGTTCTTTTTTGAGATCTTTTCCATCAGGCGTGCGCCGCACTTGGGGCAGGGCACGTCGATATATTTGATAATCGGCTTGGTATTGCGGCATTCGGGAAAGTTCGGGCAGGCGAGGAACCTGCCGTAACGGCCCATTTTATAGACCATCATGGCGCCGCATTTGTCACAGGGGACATCGCTGACCTCATCCTTGACTTCGATCTTTTCTACCTGTTTCTCGGCAACGCCCAGCATCTTTTCAAACGGCGGATAGAACTCGCGCAGGATCGCGCGCCATTCTTCCTTTCCCTCTTCCACGCCGTCCAGCTGGTCTTCCATATTGGCGGTAAACTCCGTATCCACAATGGGCGCGAAGTATTCCAGCATCATGCTGGTCACCATCTTGCCAAGCTCGGTCGGATACAGCCGGCGCTTTTCCCGCGCCACATAACCGCGCGAAATGATCGTAGTAATGGTTGGTGCATAGGTGCTTGGACGGCCGATGCCCTTTTCCTCCAGCGTGCGCACCAGCGACGCTTCTGTGTAGCGCGACGGCGGCTGGGTGAAGCGCTGGTTGGTATCCACATCTTCTATGGATACCGCATCGCCCGTCTCCAGCGTGGGGATGGCGGTTTCCACCTTCTGTTCTTCGTCATCCTGGCTTTCCGTATATAGCGCGCGATAGCCCGCAAAGGTCATGTGCTCGCCGTAGTAACGCAGCTGCGCGCTTTGCTTGGGCTTGTTGTCCGGTGCACCCTGCATGGTTACCGTTACGGTAGCAAATACGGCGGGCTTCATCTGGCTGGCCATAAAACGCGTGTAAATCAGCTTGTAAAGATTGAACTGATCGCGCGTCAGGTGCTTTTTTGCCAGATCCGGTGTCATCGTCATATCGGTGGGGCGGATCGCTTCGTGCGCGTCCTGTGCATTTTTGCGTCCCTTATACACGTTGGGCTTGGACGGGTAATACTCCTCGCCGTAGACCGTACGGATCTGCTCCCGCACGGCAGTCAGTGCTTCCTGCGAAACGCGTACGCTGTCGGTACGGATATAGGTAACCAAGCCCACCGTACCCTTCCCGACATCCACGCCGTCGTACAGCGTCTGCACTACCTGCATGGTTTTGCCGGTGGCAAAATTCAGCTTGCGGCTGGCATCCTGCTGGAGACTGGATGTGGTAAACGGCGGCTGTGGGCGCTTGAGTTTTTCGGCATAGTTTACTTCCGACACCGCAAATGCGGACTGCAGGATCTGCGCTTTGGCGGCTATTGCGGTTTTTTCGTCATGGATCACCGCTTTTTTTCCGTTGAGCTCTATCAGCTTAGCCTGCAGATGGGCAGCCTTTCCCTTTTGATTCTTGGCTGTTGTATTTGCCAGTACATCCCAGAACTCTTCGGGAATAAAGCTTTCGATCTCTTCCTCGCGCTGCACTACCAGCTTGGTGGCTACGCTTTGCACACGTCCGGCGGACAGGCCTTTTTTTATCTTGGCCCACAAAAGCGGACTGATTTTATATCCTACCAGCCTATCCAGCGCACGGCGCGCCTGCTGGGCATTTACGCGGTCCATATCCACGGCGCGCACCTTGCCGATGGAATCCCTGACGGCTTTTTTGGTGATCTCGTGAAACTCGATGCGGCAAGGCTTATCGGCATCCAGGTTCAGCAAATGTGCCAGATGCCATGAAATGGCTTCTCCTTCGCGGTCAGGGTCGGTGGCAAGATAAATACGCGAAGCGTTTTTGGCTTCCTTTTTCAGCTTGGCAATAATCTCGCCGCGGCCACGGATGGTGATATATTTCATGGCAAAATCATTTGCCGTATCCACACCAAGCTGGGACTTGGGCAAATCCCGCACATGCCCCTGCGATGCGATGACCTTATACCCTTTCCCCAGGAATTTCTCTATGGTTTTCGCTTTTGCGGGTGATTCTACAATCACCAATTTGTGTTTTGTTGCCTGAGCCACTTCATTTCCTCCTTGTTGATCAGTGGTTGGTTAAGCGGTACATATTTCCGCTTTCCCGCTTTATATCGCCGCTGATCTCCAGCATGCAAAGCTGGGCAATCAGTTTATCGGTTGTCAGTCCTGTTTCGGTTTGCAGGGTATCCATCCCCATGGCTTCCTTGGCGAGTGCCCGAAGGATCGCCGCGGAAACGGGATCGCTGGGCTTTGCCTCCTGTACGGTATCCGGGGCTGATTTTTCAAGCCCAAGTTCATCCAATATATCGTCTACCGAGGTAATCATCACCGCACCTTCGCGGATAATAGCGTTGGGCCCTTCGGCATAATACTGGCCGATGTTGCCCGGTACGGCGAATACGTCCCGTCCCTGGTCCAACGCGGTGCGTACGGTAATCATTCCCCCGCTTTTAATGCGCCCTTCCACAAACACGATGCCGCGGCACAGCCCGCTGATGATGCGGTTGCGATGCGGAAAATGAAAGCTTAGCGGTCTGGCATCCGGCAGGTACTCGGTAATCACCGCGCCGCCGCTGTTAAGAATTTCATGAAAAAGGCCCGTGTTCTCCGGCGGATAGGGCGTGCCCAGTCCGCTGCCGAGCACGGCTACGGTCGTGCCGCCCTTTTGCAAGGCGCCGGTATGGGCGTTGGCATCGATACCGATCGCCAGTCCGCTGACGATGCATACGCCGGCCTCGGACAGGTCGCCGGCAATGGATTTTGCCATATCCGCACCGTATCCGCTGGGATGGCGGGTGCCGACCACGGCGACCGAAAGCCGGTTTAAAACCGTTGCGTCCCCCATACAGTACAGGAGATACGGCGGATCGTCAATACTTTTCAACAAGGTTGGGTATAGAGCGTCGTCAGAAAACAGCAGTTGAATACCCTGTTTTTCCATCCGTTCCAGCAGGCTGTCCAAAACGGATTCCCGATGATAATAGGTGAGAATCCGGTTTGCTTCACCGTTTTTGGAAAATCGCTTTCCCTGCCCAAACTGCTCCCACAGCGCGGTTGCGCTGCCTTGTGCCGCAAGCAGCTTTTGCACTCTGTCCGCTGCAATCTCGGCACAGGACAGCCATACCAGGCAGCGCCGCTCCTTTGATAAAGTCATGCTACCTCCAATACTGTCCGTCCAGGTTGCGCAGATGGATTGCCTCGGCAATATCGGACAGTTTGATCATTTCATGCGCGTTCAAATCAGCTACCGTGCGCGCCACCTTGCAAATGCGGCTGTAGGTGCGCATGCTGATATGGAACCTTTCCACCGCGCTGTGCAGCATGGCACGCGCGCTGTCTTCCATTATACAATACTGTTCTACGCCTTCCTGCGGCATCTGCGCGTTGCAGAAGAAAGGCTCATCCTTATATCGTTCCAGCTGCAGACTTCGGGCCGCCACCACGCGCTTTTGAACGGAAGCGGAGTCCTCCTGTTCCTTCTGGTCACGGATGTCGTCAATCTCCACGGCGTCCATTTCCACCTGGATATCGATGCGGTCCAGCAGCGGTCCGCTGATACGCGCCAGGTAGCGCTTGATCTCGTTTGGCTTGCAGCGGCAGGGCTTGGATTTGCTGCCGTGGTTGCCGCATGGACATGGATTCATGCTTGCTACCAGCATGCAGCGGCTCTGGTAACGCGCCTGCCCGCTGACGCGCGTCACATTCACAAAGCCATCCTCCAGCGGCTGGCGCAGCGCCTCCAGCGTCTGCCGCTGATACTCCGGCAGCTCATCCAGAAACAGTACGCCGTTATGCGCTAGCGACACCTCGCCCGGCTTGGCCTTTACCCCTCCGCCGACGATGGACGGCAGGGACGCGTTATGATGCGGTGAACGGAACGGCCGGCAGGTCATCAGCCCCGTTTCCTGCTCCAGCACACCGGCTGCCGAATGGATGCAGGTGGTTTCCAGAGCTTCTTCGTAGGAAAGCGGCGGCAATATCCCGGGCAGGCAGCGCGCAAGCATCGTTTTGCCGCTGCCGGGCACACCGACCATCAGCAGGTTGTGCCCGCCGGCTGCCGCGATCTCCAGCGCCTTGCGGGCAATCTGCTGTCCCTTTACATAGCGCAAATCATGATCAGGTTGATAGGCCTCCAGCAGTTCGGCATAGCTGATCTGCGCCTGCGGCGTGATACGCGTTTCCCACGTCAGGTGCTCCACTACCTGCTTTAGCGTATCCGCCGGATAAATCGTGACATCGTTCAGGCATTGCACTTCCTTGGCGTTTTGCATTGGCAGCACAACAGCTTTGATGCCCTTTTCCCGTGCCGCCAACACCATGGAGAGCACCCCGTGTACAGGCGAAAGCTCACCGTGCAGCGTCAGCTCCCCCAGCAGCAGGGTTTCGTCAAGCTCCATATAATCCTGCGGATTTTGCGCCGCCAGCAGCGCAATGGCGATGGAAAGCTCCAGGCTGGTGCCTTCCTTTTTCACATCGGCGGGCGCCAGATTGATGGTCAGTTTCTTCATCGGCCATTCAAATCCTGTATTGAGCAGCGCGGCACGGATACGGTCACGGCTTTCCTTTACGGCAGTGCTGGGCAGGCCGACAATATCAAAACCGATCATACCCTTGCCCAGAAAGGCTTCCACATCAACAAGAAAGCCCTTTACGCCTTCCAGACCACCCGAAACCGTTCTCGCTAACATCGTTATCCTCCATTATACCGGCAGATTGGGGAACCAACGCAGGAACGCCATATAGGCTTTGGATACCGTCATACCCGACGCATACGGATAGAACATGATAAACAGCCCAAGCGCGGCCGCAACCATCCCGATCATCAGATATTTCCTGAGCTTTTCGCTTTGGATTTGCTTTGCCATGAGCATCGTTGCCAGAATGATGAACGGCAGGCTGGGAAAATAATGATAGATAAACATGGAGCGCGGCACCAGCACCCACGGCAGATACTGCGTCAGGAAGCTGATGGTGAGGATGGCAAACGCAGGTTGATCATCGCTTGCGCGCAGATCATTATGCCGCCAGAGATACTTTTTCAGAAGTGTCACGATGACCGCGATCATCGCGATTGCGCCAACGTAGAACACCGCCGGATTGCCCATGCAGATAATGTTTGCGCCATAGCCCGCAGCCACAAAGCTGTCCTGTGCATACCACATGGGTTTCAAAATCAGTGGCCACTGCCACCACGGCGAATAGAACGGGTGATCCATGCCCAATCCCGGTGTGGAATGGTATGCATACATGCTCTGCTGTGTACGGATGATGCGTTTAATGGTCACTGCGCCGGTTGGCGACAGGTACGGAATGTAGCTTAAATAATAGATCACCGCCGGAATTGCGAGGAAAAACACCACACAGAAGCCGGCCGTAGTAAAGATTCTCTTGAGCAGCAGCTCCCGCGCCCATTTCACGCGTACGGCTTCCGCATCCGTTAAGCGATCGATTTCCAAATCGTGCGCCAGCAGACCGGAGCGGAACTGCCGGTATACGGCATAAACAAACAGCAGTGCAAGCCCAACAATGGCGTACAGTCCTGTCCACTTGGACGCAATGGCAAGCCCAATAAACAGGCCCGATAAAAACAGCGGGATCAGCGACTTGAAAAACGGCTTGGTAAACAGGCGGGGCTTTGCGTCGCCGTCTGCCGGCACGGCAAACGGGTCAGCCAGCACATAGCGCGTCATACACAGGTAGGACAGCATGATAAAGAATACCGGAAAGGTATCGATGGTCGCAAGCCGCGTTTGCGTAAAATGCATCAGGTCCAGCGCCATCAGCAGCATCGCAAATGTGGCAAACCATCGGTTTTTCGTCAGCTGTTTTCCAAACAGGTACATCACCGGCAGCATCAACGCGCCCAGCAGCGTGCCCATAAACCGCCAGCCAAACGGGGTCATGCCAAACAGCCAAACACCAACCGACATAATCAGCTTGCCCAGCGGCGGATGCGAGGTTTCGTACGGCGACTGCCCATGCAGGTGCTCGTACGCGGTACGCGCGTAATAGATTTCATCAAAATAGGTACCGTTGTACCAGCCCGGCTCGCCCTCCAGTGTGTCCTGCTCGTCAATCAGGTTTTCTGGCAAGGTGCCGGTTTCAAGCGAATCCTCCGGCGTATTGTAAGAAACCAGCGAAACTGGGATCTGATCGCCGTTTTCATCCCGAAGCATGATTTCCCACAGGTTCAGCCCGGCAAACTCGGCATTGATGCGCAGGTATTTACCGGTAAACCATACAATGCTGCTCTCGCTGTCGCTGGCAAAGCTTTCGGTATTGATATCCTGCACCAGCGCCCTTGTGGCGTACAGCCAACGGTAGCACAGGCCCTCGCGCATGCGGCAAATCGTATTATCCGACCAGGTTTCCCCGTCTTCGCTGACGGAAACGGAGAAATTGTGGTAGCTTACGCCGGCATAGTAAAACAGCTTGAAGGTTGTGCTTTCCGGCAGTTCAAATACAACCTGATCCTCCGCGCTGGAGGCTACCCATGCTGTTTGCGGCGCCTTTGTGCTGCCTAAATTGGTAAAGGCAACCACGCAGTACACCAGCAGCGTAACGCCCATGATGAGATAATCACGGCCGCCGAGGTGCAATCGCGCATCTTTGGGATGCAGCAGCCGCTGTTTATGGCTTTGCGTATTATCGGGCAGTTTGAAGGACGGAACATTGATCGGCTCCGACTGCCGCAGCCCTGTAAAGGCAATCATTGCCGCATAGCCGCACAGCAGAACATTGGCGACGCACAGGATGGCATTTACAACGCTCGTATCCGCGTTTAGATGCCCCATGGAAGCGCCGTACACAATGGAATTATCCAGTACGATCGCAATGTTGATAAACATTGTAACCGATAATCCGACGCACAGCCATATAAGCCGCCTATCCCTGGTACGGGCATAGGCAAGCGGCAGCAGCGCGCATGCCGCAAACAGGTATCGCTCATGGATTTTCAATCCCAGCACATACACGCCGATCAGCAGC
>DAOPIR010000072.1:0-13001 GCA_035399245.1 Candidatus Limiplasma sp. | reverse complement strand
TTTTTTACCATTACAAGCTGTACTATCTGCTGCCCGGCCCATAGGGATAGCGCTAAAAACGCAACCAGTACAGCCGCTTTTATGGGCCAGCTTTCAAGCGAGCTGCTGATTTGACGATATAATCCGAGAAACAGCAGGGATGCGATCGCTGAACACACACCCGGCGTCCACACCTGCACCGGATTGCGGCGGATGGAGCGGAAATAGCCCGGAAACTGATAGCTTTCCAGCTGAAAAAGGTGATAGATTCCCCTGGCTGCCGTTACGGAGATCAGAACGGGAATCAAGCCTGAAAGCATTTGCAGAATTGTTTCGCTCATTGCGCCGTTCCTCCCTGGAAGAATTGCTTCACGATCAGGATAAACCGGTCGCTTTCCTCTAAAAACGCGAAGTGCGAGCGTCCGCTAAATATCACCAGTCCGGCGTCGGGTATATCCCTCTCCATGGTTTTACCCATCCACAACGGCGTTTCCGTATCCTCGCTGCCCCAGATCAGTAAAACCGGCGCCGTTATCTGCTGCAGCATCGGCGTCAGGTCTTCAGCAACGATTTTAACAAAGGTCTTTCGCATGCCGTCGCTAAGCTTCGCGTAATCCGGCGAACCGTATTTTTGCACCAGATGTTCGTTTGCCTTTTCCATGGGTGTTTTTAGAAGCGGTACTTTCATCAGGCGGTCGGCCATGGCACGCATACGTTTATAATGAGCGGTACGTTGGTTTGCCTGTTGCGTTTGGGGCTTTTTGATCCCCGCGCCGCCTGTGATCACAATCTTATCCACCCTGTCCGGAACCTGGGATCCAAGCCAGATCGCAATCCGCCCGCCGAATGAATGTGCGACAATTTGAACCTTTTGTATATGCAGATCGTCTAACAATTGCAATACTTGCATCGCGAAGTCTTCTACGCCCCACGGTTGCGGAGGCTCATCGCTCATGCCGTGTGCCGGAAAATCCAGCGTGATCAGCGTCGCCTGATCCTGCATGGCGGCCATGCTTTGTGCATAGATATTCGAATCGCAGCCCCATCCATGCAGAAACAGGATCGGAGGGAGGATTGATTTGCTGTTATGCCTGATCTCGTAGTGGATCCGGCATCCATTCACGCTTTGTAACAAAACAACACCTCAGCTTTTTTATTCTAAGCCATTCTACATCAATTCACGCAAAAAAGAAAGCACGGTACTTTTGTTACATTATATGCATCGCATGCGGTTTTGCCTGTGTTGACACGGTATTACCGAAGTGTTAAAATATCTTCGATTATACCAAATCTTGTGAAATAAACCAAATCAAACATATGGGGGTTAATACTGTGAGAAAATGGACAAGCTTCTTGATCGTCGCTATTTTGCTGATAACCGCAGTAGTGCCTGCGATGGCATCGCAACATTCTGATAACAATTTCACACTTTCCACGGATGGCGTAAACACGCTGCAAGATGAGGAAGATCGCAATATAACCCCCCTTACGGAACCGGATCGCAACCCGATCATTCCCGGTGAAAGCCCGACCACCGGTTTGTCCTGGGTTGGTTTTTATCTGCCGATGCTTGCACAGTACTCCAACGGCGTTGGCACCACCGAGGTAAATGGCAAAAAGGTAAAGGCCGCCGGTATCGGATACCGCGCACCATGGGGCGGCCAATATGCGGACGTCGTGTATGAAGGCATTTTGTATCGTACCGGCGCGACCCGTATGACATTTGTTTTCTCCGACAGTCTGGACGACGGATATCCCACTTCGTTCGGTCCCGTCCGTTCCGCACGTACCGGCCACGTCAGTCTGCGGCAGGAGTGGCAGGGCGGCATCGTATTCCGCGGCGGTCCCGAGAGAAATGAAAACAATATCGCGGAAATGTTTTCTGAGCTCGGCGCAAGTGAAGAAGGCGTTGTATTCGACTTGGAGACCAACCTTACCAAAGGGTATTCCACGCGTGTCAAAGGCCTGAAAAATCCCGAAAACCTGAGCGCGAACATCGTGGGCCTTCGCAGCCTGATCCCTACCGACTATACCGCAGAGCCGCATGCTTTCCTGTTTGCGGACTTAAACCCCTATACCGACGGATATGATTTTGCTTATCAGATCAATCTGGACTGGGGCACGGAAACTTATATTTCCCACTTCGTATATGACGAATTCAACAACATTTATTACCGCTATTCCGGTGATGCGCTGTGGGTAAGCCATGTAAGCGAAGATGATTTGGACGACGAAGACGCGATCCCGCTCACGTTCTCCAATGTAATTGTACAGCGTGTGGAATATGAATACACCAACAACTCCAAGATCATGCCTAACATGCAGAGCGTCGGCCAGGGCAATGCGGATATTTTCATCGGCGGCCGTTATATCGCCGGATACTGGATTCGCTTATCGCAGGATGATCCGACCGTGTATTACGATGATCAGGGCAATGAAATTCAGCTGACACGCGGCAAGACCTTTATCGCCCAGCTGCCGCCCGATTGCCTGCTGACCTTCAGCTCCACCATCGACGACACCTTTGCCGACTAATACCGTTAGCAATACCATTAGCAAAAAGCGGCTCGTTCATCCTGAACTTGCCGCTTTTTGCTGCCCTTACTGCGACAGCCCCTTTTTTGTATTCTGATTTTATAGCCCACGATCTATGATAGAAACAATTTTCTCACACGCATGACCATCGCCAAACGGATGCCCGTCTGCCATAAAGTTCGGCTTTGCCTGCAACTTACATAAAATGTCATGCTGATCCGGCTTTGCCAGCTGGTTACAGTAATCATGCATGGTTTCCGGCCATACCGCATAGTCAAATACCGTCACACATGGAACCTGCGCAAAGTACGCTTCGCGCTGTACGCCACCGGAATCCGTTACTATGTGCTGCGCGTGGGATACCATTGCGATGGATTCCAGATATCCAAGCGGTGCCAGCAGCTTTACCTTTTCCAGGCTCAGCTGTTCACGCAGGCGTATGACGGTTTCCAGATTACGGGGATGCACCGGATAATATGTATTCATTTCCAATTCTTCCATCGCCTGCAATACCTGCGACAGATTACGTTCATCTTTTGTGTTCTCCTCACGGTGGCAGGTCAGGTAGCAATACGTCTCCGGTATCGGTTCCGCAGCGCCGTTAATGTTCGTTACCGTTGCCGGTACTTCTGCCTTGCCTATACTGCGATAGTAGGTAAACGCGTCGTACATCGGATCACCGACCAGATATGCACGATCCGCCAAATTCTCCTTTTGCAGTTCGTCCATCGCACTGTGAACACAGGCGAACAGCTTCGTTGCCATATGGTCCGTCAAAACGCGGTTGATCTCCTCCGGATTTTGCAGCGTGTGCAGACGATTGCCGGCTTCTACGTGTAAAATCGGAATTTGGCGCTTTACCGCAGCCAGTGCGGCCGCCAGCGTGGAATTCGTATCCCCGTACACCAGCAGCGCGTCCGGCTTTTCCCATACTAGCGTATCATCTATGGCAGACAGCATACGCGCTGTCATTTCGGCATGCGTGCCGCCGGCAATTCCCAAATTATAATCCGGCTTGGGGATCGCAAGCTCTTCAAAAAATATATCGCTCATCATCGGGTCGTAATGCTGGCCCGTATGCACCAATATCTCCGTATGCTTTTGCCGCAGTACACGGCTTAAAGCCGCCGCCTTGATAAATTGCGGCCGCGCGCCGACTACCGTCAGTATTATCATGCCGTTCTCACATCAATTCCGCGTCTTTGATTCCGCCGATATGCCGTGTATCCAGCACGGTTTTGCCATTGAGAATCGCCGGATTTTTACGCAGCTGTTCGTGCCCGACCATAACGATCACAAAATCGCACCGATCCAAAAATACCTGGAGGGACTGATGCTGGTTATCCACAAGCGTTGTTTTTACAAATGGGTCATATACCTGTGGTGCGGCAATGCCGCTTGCCTTAATCTCGCTGAGTAACTGCAGGGTCGGGCTTTCGCGTGTGTCGTCGACGTTTTCCTTATAGGTCAGGCCATAAAGACCTACGCGTGAGAAATCGGCGAGTTGTTTCTCTTTCATGATTTCAAGCGCACGGTTTAGCACAAAGCGTGGCATGCTGTCGTTGATTTCCCGTGCCGCGCGGATCAATTTCGCTTCCATGGGGTAATCCCCCACCAAGAACCACGGATCCACCGAAATGCAATGCCCGCCGACGCCCGGCCCCGGCGAGAGAATGTTTACACGCGGATGCAGATTGGCGATACGAATGATTTCATATACGTTCATGCCGCCGTCACGGCATATTTTCGCCAGTTCATTGGCAAAGGCAATATTGATATCGCGATAGGTATTCTCCACCACCTTGCTCATTTCGGCGGTGCGGATATCCGTCAGCACAATCTCCCCGTCGCAGAACGTCGCATACAGCTGTTTGATCTTCCCGGCAGTTTCCGCATCATCAGCGCCTATAGTGCGAGAGTTATGTTTCAACTCATATACCATATTGCCGGGGATGATGCGCTCCGGCGCGTGTACCAGATGTGCCCTGTCTTGCACAAGCGGCCGAACGGAGCGATCAATCGTTCCCGGTGAAACGGTGGATTCGATCACGATTACAGCGTGCTGCGGGCAAACGGTCAGCACATCCTCCACGGCGGCGATCACATACTGCGCATCCACCTTTTTACTCACAGGATCATACGGTGTAGCTACCGCGATGATATACACATCCGCTTGGATCAAGGTATCGGAAAATAGCACTTGGTTGTGTACGGCGGTTTGAAAAAGCGTATCAAGACCTTTTTCCTCAAAGGTAACAATGCCTTTGCGCAGGCTGCTTACAATCGATTTGTTCTTATCCACGCCCGTTACGTCTACCCCGTGCGATGCCAGCATCAGCGTTGTCGGCAGCCCGATATATCCCAGTCCTACCACGCATACCTTCATGCAATCACGTCCAATCCTCTATGGTATTCGCCATTTTGCGGGCCATCCCTTCACAGGTAAAGCCGGCCACCGCTTCACGGTTTGGGTCAAATACGGCAGGTTCTCCCTTTTGAAATGTCCGTATCACTTGCTCCAGATAAGCTTTCAGGCGCGGTGTATCCGCTTGACTGTTTGCCTGTTCCCAACAGATGCCGATGTTTGATTTACGGATAATCCCGGCAATTTCACTATCCGGCATATTGCCGGACACACAGCAGACCACCGGCATATCCAGCATCATATATTCCAGCAGCTTTCCCGGAATGTTTCCCTGTCTTTTTTCCAGGTTCCATGCCGGCAGCAGCAATACGTGCGATGACTGCTGCAGCCGAAGGGATTCATCCCTCGGCATAAATCCATGCCCTTCCAAACAGGTTTCAAGACCCGCTTTAATTGCCTGCGATACAAAGCCGCTTGTGTCTTTGCCCGCATAGACCAGCGCAACGGAGTCTTTGCCAATCATTCCCTGATCCATCAGCGCCGCCAAGGCCTTGAAAAATGGCGAAAGATCACGCTGAGCGCCGTACATCTGGCCGCAATGGATAAACGCAAGCTTGTCCGTGCGTTTCACCGGTGCCGAAAAGCCCCGCATATCTTCCGGATCAAAGCCGTTGTAGATGACACAGCCGCGCTCTTCCCATCCCATTACGCGCAGATACCCCGCGGATACGGCGGTGATTTGATCGGCATGGTTCGCAACCATCCTGTTATAGCGCTGCAGCCGGCTCTTTTGCCAAGCAAACGGCATGGCGGTCTCGTCCCGAAAATCGGCAATCCATCGTTTGGCATATCCTTTGCGCTTGGCATAATTCGCTACCGAATGCACGCTCAGTGGGCCGTAGGTGGACAGCACGACATCAAAGCGTTTTCCCATTCGCATTATTTCGCGTTTGCAGGCGCGGGCAAAGGCCGCATCCGCCCGATCCGCCAAAAACAGGTACAGCGCATTGATCCACGGTTTCGGTTTAGTCGTGGATGATGAGATGACCGTCTGCTTTTCATTACCGGCAACAGGCTGTTTGCGTTCCTTCCACCGGCGGAGAAGGCTGTTTTCCACGATGCGATGTACATCCGGTATCTGTTCTAAATCACGGGCAAGCAGCGGATCGGTGACCGGCGAGTAATCCTTGCCGCATAAAACCGTTACCTGATAGCCCATACGCGTCAGATATTTCGCGAGCTTCGTCGGCCGCACCGCGCCGATTTTATTCTGCGGAGCAAAGCAATGGCTGATCAGCAAAACGCGTTTGCTCATATGTCTGCACGCTCCTTTGCCTGCACGGGGAAAAGCTTGGGAAGCAGGCTGTCTATCATGCAGCGTTCATTCCAGCGTGCCTGTGCCAATATGCTCATTTGCTCCGCTTCCTCCGCCGACTTTGAAAATATCGTTTGCAGCGCATGGAGGATATCGGCAGTATTCCCGTCTCGATTGTATAAACAACCGATGCTGTCATCCACCAGCTCCGGAATTCCGCCGACGGCCGGAGCTACAACGGGTATTCCCGCATGCAGTGCTTCCATGATGGCAACGGGTGTACCTTCGTTTTTGCTGGTGTTGACAAAAACGTCAAACGGCTGTGTTTCATACATATCCAGCACCTGTTCGGGCGGCAGTGCCCCCGTCAGCTCGTAACATACCATGGGGTTTCCCGAAAGCTTTGTTTGTGCATAGGTCCGGATCGCCGCCTCGTCCGCTCCGCCGCCGATGTGCAGCCAGTATAGCCGCGAGCAATCCCAGTTTGCCAGCGTGTCAATGAAAAGCGGTATTTGCTTGATCTCCACCATCGAAGCGCAGCTGATCACATGAAATACACGATCTGTAAAGCGCGGCGCCGGCAAATGCGTTTGCGCCTGCTTTCCCATAGAACCCACGCCAATAACTTCCATCTTTTCCTGCGCGAAATCGGCATAGGCCATAATCTGCTGTTTGGCGGTTTCATTGATCGGATAAATCCTATCCAGCCATTTCGCGATAAACCGCTTCATCAGATAAGGGTTCATCGGATTGCGCCGGATATCAATATCAAACGCATGCCCGCGCGCAACCGCGCGGATTGCCGGATCTTTCCGTTTGCACAGCGCGGCGGCATATCCATCGTAACTCATCCAATATGCGTAAACCGTCGTCTGTTCTTTCTCAGAAAGCATCGCCTGAATCCAGTAATACAGTTTCAGCCCGCGTACGGTAAACATAAACAGCTTCAACGCGTTTTTTACGGTTTGCTGATGGTCGGCATGCAGATGCTTAATCTCATTCCAAAACTGCTTTTGAAATCTCGCCATGATAAAAGCGCGCAGACCGGCGCACGCCGGCTTGGATGGGGTAATTTTCATCGGCCGATCCTGTGTAACCTCTGCGATGCCGCCACCGGAGCATACCAGCACCCGATCAAAATGGCGGCGCAGCCATGGCAATTCCTGCAGCAGAAACGTATCGGGCGTTCCGTCCGCATGCAGCGCGCAGGAGCTGATATACACAACCGTCCGTTTCATGGTTTCAGCCTTTCCAGTACGGGAGAAAGCACGCCTTGCCAGCTTAGATTTTGCTCGGCATAGGCGCGCATATTATCGGCAAGCAGTACATCCGATTTTGCCAGTTTGGCAAATGATACAATCTCGTCCATCGCAATCGGCGTCTCATCGTTTGGCACCTGCAGAAAAAAGCCGCGGCCTTCCGGCAGGGCGGGATCTTCCACCGCGCTGATAAACGGCAGCCCGCGCGCCATAAATTCGCGCGCCTTCAGCGTCATACCCTGCTGCAATCCATAGCGGAACATGCCAAGGCTGCCGACGCCAAGATCGCTTTGCGCGATAATTTCCTCCAGCGCATCGCCATAGCGGGGGCCATAAAACGTAACATGCTCCTGCAGGGCCTTGAGCTGAACCATCTGTTTCCATTTGGCCAGCGATCCGTCGCCGTCGCCGCCAACAAACGCGATATGCACATCCGCATCGCCCTGATAATCCGCCAGCGATTGGATGATCCGGTCATAACCGTGCCAGCCACTCATACTTGCCAGCGCCAGCAAACGGATATCCTGCTGATCTGTGCGCGGTACGTGCTGCGTAAGCCCGCCGACATTGACGCCGTTGACAATATTCATCGCAGACTTTCCATAAAGCATGGCACCGCAATCTTCCCCGATTGCCGTATATAGATCGACCATTGGGCGGATTTTTGCCATTACATGATCCGCATAGCGAAACACCTGCCGCCGCAAATAAAAACGCTCGTTTTCCTGTGCAACGGGATAGGTCGGGTATTCCACCGCCAGCTTGGCACCGCTTGCCTTCAGTCGCCGCACCATACCGGGCGCATTGAAAAACGTCGGCATATACCGCAAATACAGCACGTCAACCTGTATTTTACGTATAGCGATCCTTGCTGCTTTCATCAGGTCCGCAAATATTTTCGTATGGTCATACCCGCGGACTCCGGCCATTGCATTTTTGCAAAGCAGTATTTTGGTACCGCTGCCCAGCAGGTACATACCCTGCGTGTCCCAGCCGATGCAATATGCATCCCAGCCGAGCGCACGGGCGGCCTTTATTTGCCCATCGAACTTCAATTTCAGGTTTTCCCGCCGGTGGAGCGGATATTTCATCACAAATAAGATCGTCGGCATCAGGCGTCACCCCGCAGTTTCAGCTGTTCCCGATACAATTCCGTCATGCGGATGCGCACGCTCGGCAGGCTGTACTTCTGTACTTCGTTGCGATTGTGATCACCAAACTGCGTCCGAAGCAAGGCGTCTTTCGACAAAGCTTCCATTCCCCGGGCAAAACCATCCACATCATGGGGCTGATACAGATACCCGCCCTCATTATTTACGATCAGGTCGCTGTTTCCCCGCACGCGGGAAACCACGCACGGCAGTCCTGCCGCCATGGCTTCCATCAGCGCTACCGGTAAGCCTTCGTGCAGTGACGGAAACACAAACACATCGGCTGCCTGCAGCAGCTGCGCTATATTGCTGCAATACCCAAGAAATAGTACACGATCCGAAATTCCCAGCTTTTGTGCAAGTGTTCGAAGCATTTCTTCCTGCTGACCTATGCCGCACAGCACGAGAACCGCATCCGGCAATGCCGCCAATGCGCGGATGCACACTGCATGATTTTTGCGCTCGATATGCTCGCCGACCGTTATAAATACAGGGGTATCGTCATTCACCCCGAGTTGCTTGCGTATGGCGCTTCGGTCCGCTTTTTTGCTATATAGTGCCAGGTCAACGCCTACTCCGTTTACCAGTTCCACTTTCTTTGCCGCAAAGTGGCGTGCGCGGTCGTAGTCTTCCCGGTTGATGGTGATCAGCAGATCGGTAAAGTGCGCCAGATAACGCTCTGCCGTATAATACAGCAGCCAGTACTTGATCGGAGCGTCCGTGAAAAAGTGAAAGCCGTGCGCCGTATAACACACGCGTGTTCCGTGCCTGCGGGCTTTGCGTGCCGCCAGCCGTCCCAGCATCGCGCCGACCGGCGTATGGCAGTGGATGAGCGCATAGTGTTCCTGATCAATCAGTGTTTTCAGCTGCTTGTACGCCTTACGGTTGGCGCGCTGCAGCGGTTCACGCTTGAAATCGATTTCAATATAACGGTCACAATAAGGCACAACCGGTGGCTCCGCGCCGGTATCGTTGCCGGCGCAGCAGTGCACCTCGTATCCCTGCTGCTGAAACCACTGCATGTACGGCAGATGAAACGCCAACAAATGCCCGCGAAGTACCGTGGCGATAAACAGCACCTTCTGCTTCATGTTACGCCCTCCGTTTTTGCAATCGTCAATGCAAATTCCGGTTGTTTTTCCGGCATAAACGCAGTGCTCATTGCCTGATCATAAGTCAGCGTGCCGAACACCTTGCCGATAGTCCCGCCGTTTTTCCCCAGCAGGCGCAGCAGCCATCCGAAACCACGCGGCTGCCAGAGCCGGCACCGGTGTGCGGCGGC
Source organism: Candidatus Limiplasma sp. (assembly GCA_035399245.1). Lineage (GTDB taxonomy): Bacteria > Bacillota > Clostridia > Christensenellales > Aristaeellaceae > CAXXOK01. The sequence goes on along the minus strand of DAOPIR010000072.1, from coordinate 3,115 downwards.
AACAGCGCTTGCCAGTGCATCGGTTGAGCTGTATTCTCTGTTTTGCGGGAAATATAATCCGCCTTGTCCGCTTTGCAGCAAGCCTTCCATAAACGCGCACAGCGTATCGATATAAAGCATACTGCGCTCGTTTTTGGTTTTTGGCAGCACATGCAGCTTGCACACCATGCGTGCAAGCCGTGGATAATTACCCTTGCAGCCGGAGCCGTAGATGATCGGAGGCCGCAAAACGGCAAGATGAAACACATCATCCGCAAGCGCTGACAATCCTGTTTCCGCATCCAGCTTGCTGCGCCCGTACACTGATTTCGGGTTTGGCTGCGTGCTTGCGTATATGCGTCCCACATCCATGCCGTATACACTCATAGAAGAAAAGAACACAAACTGTTTTACGCCGTCCCGCTTGGCCTTTTGGCCGGCTTCGACCGCCATCCGATGGTTAACCTGATCGTACAGTTCGCGATTATCCGCGGTTTCGCGTTGGTGCGCAATGCCGGCAACCAGCACCACCGAATCATATCCGGCAAAGCTGTGTTCCCGCCAGCCATTTCCACGCATATCTGCGATATCGCATGCAAAACGGGCAGTATCCAGCTGCTGTACAAGCGCATTGCCGATATAGCTGTCTTTGCCCGCGATTAAAACTCGTTTCACCGGTTTTCCTCCGAATCCTGCCGTGCTTGAATTCCTTCTACAATGCCATCGCCGCTGCCTGCCTTGACGATCGTCCGCAAAAAGCACTTAAGGTCGAGCATAAAGCTGATATTCTGTGCATAAAGTCCGTCCAGCTTTGCTTTTTCCGCATTGCTCAGCTCATCACGTCCGTGTACCTGCGCAAGGCCTGTTATCCCGGGCATCACATCGTTTGCGCCCGTTTCGTCGCGCATTTCGATCAAATCGTACTGGTTCCACAGCGCCGGCCTTGGCCCGATAATCGCCATATCGCCCCTGAGCACGTTAAAAAACTGCGGCAGTTCATCCAGGCTTTTTCTCCGTAAATACTCTCCACAGCGCGTGATATGCTGCTGTGGGTTCTCAAGCAAATGTGTCGGTACGCCCTCGGGGGTATCGGTACGCATGGTGCGGAACTTACTGATCATAAAATAGCTTTTGTGGATTCCTACGCGTTTCTGGGCAAAAAATACGGGGCCCTTGGAATCCAGCTTGATCACCAATGCGATAATCAAAAGCAGCGGAGACAAAATAAGTAAAATGCAAAAGGAGAGCACAACATCCAGTAGCCGTTTGATATGCTTTTGGTACATGCCGTGTCCCTCCGTTTTGCTAATTGCCGGTATTGCGCCATGTGAAATCCAGCTGGTCGTATAACTTGGCAAGCGTCTTTTCACCGATGCCCTTGACATAGGTCAAGTCCTCCGGAAAATCAAAATCTCCGTTTTCCGCGCGGTCTGCCAGCAGCGCTTCGATCTGCGATTGATTGATCCCCGTAAGCGTTTGCAGCGTTTCGGCATCGGCGGTATTGACGTTCACCGTTCCGCTTGGCCACGCGGCAGGCACCGCCGTAGCGGCAGGCTTAACGAAAGCCGTATAGTACATGACCGTATCGTTTCCCTGCCAGTGTGAAGCAATGATCGTGATACCGGCTATCATGAGCAGCACAAGCAAGCAGGCTGCCCATGCCCTGCGTGTCATACGTTCTTTCGCACCTTCTGGCCAGCAGCGGTATCTTCCAGAATATAGCCGGCGGCTTTGATCGCGTCCCGCAATTCATCGGAGCGTTTCCAGTTCTTCTCCTTGCGTGCCTGGGCGCGTTCTTCCACCATGGCCTGCACTGCAGGTGCAATATCGTCGGTTTGCTTCATCAGCAGGCCGAGGACGCCCGTCATCTGCACCATAGCCTGCTGTGCTTTTTCGAGTGCCGGTTTGCTCACGTTTGTCTGCGGCAGTTTGAATATCTCGCGCACCAGCTCAAACAACGCGCCGATCGCGTCGGCCGTGTTCAGGTCGTCCGCCATGGCGGCGTTGAACTTCTCCACCGCCTTGTCCGCTTCTTCCATCAGCTGTTGCTCGGCCGGATTGGGTTGGCGGTCCTCGGCGGTTTGCAGCAGGAACGTCAGCTGGTCCCGGGCGCCATACAGGCGTTCCAGCGCGCTGGCTGCCTGTGCCATCAGGTCACGGCTGAAGTTGACGGGGCTGCGGTAATGCGCGGAGAGCATAAACATACGCACGGCTTCCATGTCGTATTCCTTGGCAATATCCCGAACGGTGAAGAAATTACCCTTCGATTTGCTCATTTTCTCGTTTTCGATGTTGATAAAACCGTTATGCATCCAATAATGCACATAGGGCTTGCCCGTAGCGCCTTCGCTTTGCGCAATTTCGTTTTCATGATGCGGGAACAGCAGGTCTTTGCCGCCGCCGTGGATATCAAAGGTTTCACCGAGATACTCCATGCTCATGGCCGAGCACTCGATATGCCATCCCGGGCGTCCCATGCCCCAGGGGCTCTCCCAGGCCGGTTCACCTTCCTTTTGCGCCTTCCAAAGCGCAAAATCAAGCGGATCTTCCTTATGCTCGTTCACATCCACGCGTGCGCCACTTTCCAGATCCTCCAGGTTTTGGCCGCACAGGCATCCGTAATGCGGAAACGCGTGTACGCGGTAGTACACATTGCCATCCACGTTATACGCCAGTCCCTTTGCTTCCAGCTTTTCAATCAGCGCAATAATCTGCGGAATGTGCTCGGTTGCGCGCGGATGCACTGTGGCCGGATGAATGCCAAGCGCGGTTGCATCTACAAAGTATTCCTTAATAAACCGGTCCGCCAGCTGCTTGACGGTAATCCCCTCTTCATTGGCACGGCTGATCATTTTATCATCGATGTCGGTAAAGTTTTGCACAAAGGTAACTTCATAACCGATGGATTCCAAGTAGCGCCGCAGTACATCAAAGATGATGAACGGGCGGGCGTTGCCGATATGAAAGTAATTGTATACCGTTGGGCCGCAGGCATAGATGCCTACCTTTCCCTCATGAACCGGAACAAATTTCTCTTTTTTTCGGCTTTGGCTGTTATATATCCGCATTTGATTTCTCTTCTTTCCCTTGCAAATCGTCCGGCCAGGTCGGGCATTCGCCCTGATCGACCATTTTC
>DAOPIR010000071.1:0-13136 GCA_035399245.1 Candidatus Limiplasma sp. | reverse complement strand
CGACGGACACGGTAAACACCATGGTCGTCAGCATCGCCTGCAGGGCGCGCGGCGTCACGTTGACCATCGAGATCAGGCACAGGCCCGGCAGCACGATGGTCAGCAGCGGCAGCAGGCTGATCATGACGTCGGTCAGCTCCGGCTCGCCGCGGCGCATCACGGCGAAAATAACGATAAAGCAGGTAAACAGCAGCACCGGCACGATGGCCAGCGGCCGCACAAACAGCATCAGCGGTACGCAAAGCACCAGGGCCGCAAAGATCGGCAGGTACACGGGGCGATGGCCGCCCTGTTTCATAATATCCAGCTCTTCATAAACGCAAATCCCGCACACCAGCGTGGCGATGCCGCCGAATACATACCCGCCGAGGATCAGAACCCCGATTAAAAACACTATCAGGAGCGCGCCGGTAACAAAGCGTTGCCACATAGCATATGCCTCCTCGGATCAAGTATTGCCCGGGTCCGCAGCCTGCGGCCGGCCGCCGAAACGGCGGTTACGGTGCTGAAACGCCGCGATGCACGCGTGAAAGTCGGCTGCGGTAAAGTCCGGCCAGAGCATCTGCGGAAACACAAACTCCGCATAAGCGCATTGCCAGAGCAGGAAATTGGACAGCCGCATCTCGCCGCTGGTGCGGATGAGCAGATCCACATCCGGGATATCCGCGGTGTACAGCGACTGTGAAAACCGGTCCTGCGTGATCTGCTCCGGCGTAATCCGCCCCGCCTGCACGTCCTGCGCCAACAATGTAGCGGCGCGCACGATCTCGGCGCGGCTGCCGTAATTAACGGCGATGCACAGCTTCAGCCCCGTGTTTTGGGCGGTGCGGCGCTCCGCCGCGTACAGCGCGTCCCGCTGGGGCGCGGGCATGGTGTCCTTGTCGCCCAGGATGTATATGCGCACGTTTTTGCGGGCCAGCTCGTCGATCTCGCTTGCGAAAAACTGCAAAAGCAGCGCCATCAGCGCGTCGACCTCCTGCGGGGAGCGCGACCAGTTTTCCGTGGAAAACGCGTACAGCGACAGGGCTTCGATGCCGATGTCGGACGCGCTGCGGATAATCTCGCGCAGGGCCTCGGTGCCCGCGCGGTGGCCGAGTGCGACCTTCAGCTTGTGGCGCTTTGCCCAGCGCCCGTTGCCATCCATAATGATGCCGACATGGCGCGGCAAGCGGGTCAGGTCGAGAGGGGTCGGTGTTTCGGGCATGCTATGACCTCCGTGTGTTTGCGGAAATGAGGACTTTGGAATGAGAAATGGGAAACGAAGGGAAGCGTGTGCCCAGTGGGCACTTCGGCGAAGCCGAAAGCGACCCGAAGTTGAGAGGTTTTACAGAGCACAGCGACCGGCAGGGAGCCGTGCGACCATAAAACCGAGTGGGCAATGGCAGAAAGATTGCCTGCGGCAATCAATAGATTAAACGGACGAAGTGGCGCAACAAGTAATGCAATCATTCGGTTGCCTTAGCAACCGCACTACTATTCCTCATTCCTCATTCATATTCCGTTTCCGTATTCTCCTTTGGCGAAACGCGAAAACGGGATACGAGGATCTGCCGTCCGTCGTCGCGCACGCCGATAACGCGTGCTTGAGTAAGCACGCCGTCGTCCACCACGGGCTCCAGCAGCGGGTCAAAGGGCGGCTCGCCGTCCTGCGATACCGAAAATTGCTGCGCCACGCCCTGCAGCAGGCTGCCGGGCGCAGCATCGGGCACGCCGCTATCCCCGCGGGCAGACGGACGCACCGGCGCCTGGGTAAAGGTTACCCGCACGTCGAAAATACCGCTGCTGCGGAGGATGGCCAGCGCGTCTGTGGCGTTGAGGCCCAGCAAATGTTCAAAGGTTTTCTTCAAACTTCCATGATTTCCTTATCTTTGGCCGCGGCGAGCTCGTCGATAGCCTTAATGGCCTCGTCCGTCGCTTCCTGAATTTTCTTCTCCGCGATCTTCAGGTCGTCCTCGGTGATTTCGGAATCCTTTTCCTGCTTTTTCACGTGGTCCATCGCATCGCGGCGGATCGAGCGGATAGCAACCTTGGCGTCCTCGGCTGTCTTTGAGACGACCTTGGTCAGCTCCTTGCGGCGCTCCTCGGTCAGCTCGGGCACGATCAGGCGGATCACCTTGCCGTCGTTGCTGGGGTTGAGGCCCAGGTCGCTTTTCAGAATCGCCTTTTCCACCAGCGAGAGCGCTGATTGATCCCATACGTTGACCAGCAGCATGCGGGGCTCCGGCGCGGACACGTTGCCCATCTGCGTCAGCGGTGTGGGCGAGCCGTAATAATCGACCATTACGCGTTCCAGCAGCTGCGGGTTAGCGCGGCCGGCGCGGATGGAACGAAGCTCGGACTGAAAAACCTGATTTGTTTTTTCCATCTTATCCTTTGCGTGTTGAATCACTTCACGATACATTCAATATCTTCCTTTCTGCGCACGTTTGCCTTATTGTACCCAATTTAGGAAGAGAATGTCAACACAAAAGCCGCACGCATGCGGAATGCGCGCGGCTTTTCAGGAATGCGGACTGTGTAAGGAGGAACGAGTTTGGAATGAATAAGGAATGGCGGTTCGGCTGTGCTGCAACCGGTTGATTATTTTCATCAATGTTGAAAACAGGGCAAAACGCAGTATCGACCTGTTTTTATGTTATTAATTACAATCGAAAGATTGCGCGGCAATCTTTCCGCCATTCCTTATTCCTCATTTTCCCGCGGTCTATTCGTCTAAAATCCAATCCCCGGCCTGCTGCAGGGTTTGCGCGGTGAAGGTGGCTTTGGTCTGCGCCGGCGCGGGCTCGCCGCCCGTAAAAAGCACGCTTTGTACGCCCGCGTTTACCGCGGCGGCAATATCGGAGGTTTCGCTGTCGCCGAGCATCACCACGCGTGCGGGATCGGTAATGGCAAAGCGGCTCATGGCCGCCAGCAGCATCTCGGGGTTTGGCTTGGCATGGTCAAAATCTTCGGAGATGAAAAGCTCCCGAAGATAGGGTCGCAGGGGCGAACGCTCCACGCGCGACCGCTGCACGGCGGCAAAGCCGTTGGTTACCAGGCACACGGGCATGTACGCCGCGGCGCGCTGTACAAAGCGCTGCGCGCCGTCCACCAGCGCGCCCTGCTCACACAGGGCGGCGACAAAGGTATCGCTCATCTGCTGCACATCGGCGTCGTGCAGGCCGATGGCATCGGCAAAGTCGGCAAAGCGCGCCGTGCGCAGCTGGGCAGAGGTGGTTTTGCCGCCGTTGAGCAGATCCCAATGCTTGTGGTTAATGCGCCGGTAGGTTTGGAAAATCTCCTCGGTTGCGGGCAGGCCAAACCGCTCCACCACGGCAGAAAACGCCGCACGTTCGGCGGCGTGAAAATTGAAAAGCGTGTTGTCCGCATCCGCGAGCAGCAGGGAAAACCGCATCATTTGGTAAAGCCTGCGCGGCTGGACGGCACAAGGATCAGGTCGTCCTCGCGGGGCAGATACGGCAGGGTGTTGATGAGCTCGTACATCTTTTTGTTAAACGGCCGGTAATCGGACTTGTTGGCCGCCGCCTTCATGGAGGTGTGGAACACGCGCCCGTCGTGTACGCCGATAGCAAAGCCGTCATCCTCGGGCGGCGTTTCGTTAAGCAGCAGGTCCACGGCCAGGTGACCGGCCTCAAACGCAAAGGCGGAGTCGTACGCCGTGGGGATGGCGCCGCGCTGCGTGTAGCCGATCACGGTGGAGCGGGCCTCGATTTTGCAGGAAATCCGCAGCACCTGCGCCAGGCGCTTGGCGGAAAACTGCGTGTCGTCGTGGGTGGGAATGCCGTTTTCGGCCAGCAGCTCACGCCACGGGAAATCCACCATGTTGCCGTTCTCCCATGCGTTTTCGCACAGGATGACGGTGGCGCGGGAGTTGCCGTTTGCAATCTGCTCGTTCAGGCGCTTGATCACATCGCGGATGTCCCATTTCATCTCGGGCACGATCACCATTTCCGCACCGGTGGCCATGGCGGTTTTCATGGCGATGTCGCCGCAGCGGCGGCCCATGACTTCCACTACGTGCGGCCGGTCGTGGCTGCGGCTGGTGGCGCGGATGGAGCGTACAGCCTCAACGCATACGTTAACAGCGGTGTCAAAGCCCAGCGTCGCCTCGGTGTAGGGCAGATCGTTATCGATCGTGCCGGGGATGCCCACGCAGCGGATGCCGCGCTTGCACAGGTCCAGCGCGCCGCGGTAGCTGCCGTCGCCGCCGACGACAACCAGCCCATCGATCTTATACTTGTTTTTCAGGTCGTCGGCTACCTTGTCCACCACTTCGGGGTGATAAAATTCCAGGCAGCGGGCCGTGCGCAGATAGGTGCCGCGCAGGTCCATGATGTCTAAAACGGTTTCGGACCGCAGACGGCGAATGTCGTCCAGCGGGTTTTCGCTCTTGCCGAGCAAGCCGTTGTAGCCGCGCCGGATGCCCATCAGATCAATGCCGTTTTTCTGGGCGCAGCGCGCCACGCTGACCACCGCCGCGTTCATGCCGGGGCTGTCGCCGCCGCTGGTGAGAATGCCGAAGGTTCTGCTCATCGTATATATCTCCTTTTGGGGTGTACTGTCGAAATTGTAAAAAATGAATACAGATGAAAGTATAGCACATCCGGCAAAGGGCAGGCAAGAGCGCAGCGGACGGCTTCACAAGAATTTTACGTAAATCGGCGCAAACGGGAGCCCCATTCGGTGAAAAGTAGCCGCAAACGCGTAAAGCCGTGGAAATGCACCACGCATCGGCAGGGGCAAAACAAACAGGATGCGCCCCGCCCGCATGGTTGCAGTCCGCTTCTTTTCGGTCCCTTTGAACATCGTTATTAATAATAATATCATTAATGTTAATGATAACGATATTAATAACATTGTTAATATCATTGTTGATATTGCTGCAGATATGACCGGTATTAACACACTCCGTTGGGTCGTGCCGGATTCCCTTGAAGCTTCACGATCCGGTGCTTTACCTTCCCGGGCTGAAAGGCGGCAGGGGCCGCTGATCGCGCCGGACGGCCTTTCGGCTGCGCGCCCCTGTGACCCGCAGTCCTGTCGCAGCGCGGTGGCAAGGTGTTTAGCCCTGAAACGCGGTGATCTGCTCCAGGTACGGCAGCCAGCGCCACGGCTTGCCGTCCGTCTGCTGCGGGGCGCTGAGCAGGCGCCGGAAATCCGCCTCGGACATCCATTGGTAGGCGATGGTCTCGCCCGCCTGCAGGGTAACGCTGTCCTTTGGGCAATCGGTGAGGCAGATATAATAGTAAATGATCGCCTGATACAGGTTGTTGGCGGCAAACACGAAGGTAAGCGAATCGGTATGGATGCCGGTTTCCTCCTCCAGCTCGCGCAGCGCGGCGGTGTAGGGCGTCTCCCCCTGCTGCACGGCGCCGCTCGCGCCGGCCTCCAGCAGGCCGGGAAAATACCGCTTGTTAAAATCCCGCTGCATAATCAGGTAGGATCCGTCCGTGTGCTTTACCAGCACGGCGCTCACCAGGTGATACAGTCCGTCGGGGATCGGGTCATCCCGCCGCAGGGTTTGGCCGGCCATCCGGCCGTCGGGCAGATACGCGTCCCACAGCTCCATAGCGCTACAGCTCCTTATTGATGATGATCAAACGCCTGTATATTGTCCAGATACGGCAGCCAGCGCTCCCGCGGGCCCGACGCAAACGCCGGCGAGAGGATAAAACGCCGGAAATCCGTTTCGCTTAACCACTGGCAGGCAATGGTCTCGCCCGCCTGCAGGGTAACGGCGTCCTTTGCGCAGTCGGTGCGGCACAGGTAACAATAGTACTGCGTATCCCGCAGGTTGCTGGTCGCAAATAAAAAAATCAGCGCGTCGGCAACGATGCCGGTTTCCTCCCGCAGCTCGCGCAGCGCGCCTTCCACCGGCGATTCGCCGGCCAGTATGCTGCCGCTCGCGCCGGCTTCAAACTTGCCGGGATAGGTTTCCTTGCGCAGATCGCGCTGCATCACCAGATAGTCGCCGTCCGCATGCCGCACCAGCACATCGCTGACGATGTGGTACAGCCCCGCCGGTATCGGCTCGGCGCGCAGCAGCGTGCGCCCGGCCTGCCTGCCGTCGGGCAGGTACGCGTCCCATTGCTCCATCGTACCGCTTCCTTTCGGTGTATGTCGAGACCTTAGTATACATCGGTTGTATGGCAGTTTCAACGCGCGGGCGGCCAATCCTGCCGGTCATATCATATTGTTAATAATATAACCATGTTGTATACAATGTGTTCTTTCTCCTTGCGGTCATTGACTTTGTGCTGTGAGACGGTATGATGAAAAGGCGTTCGATGCTGAGCGGCGGCTGTTTGCAGTTACCCTGCCGGACCGATCGACAGCGCCGCGCACATCGTTATTTTTGTATAACAAACGATGCAAAACCCCGTATATGCCGGCCACGCGGCCGCTGCCGACAAACGGCCTTTTCTATTTTTGCCGGCGACGCTGCAGCGGCAACCAGACGGCAGGATAAGCAGCCGATGGTTCCCTTGCCCAAGCAAAGCGCGGGCAATATCGGGAGCGTGAAGGGCAAAGCCCTTTACCGGGGTTTTCAGGGGCAAAGCCCCTGAACGTACTGACGAAGGAGGACATACATGAACCTGACCTATCAAATTCTGAAATCCCATTTGGCGGAGGGCGAGCTGAAACCGGGCACCGAGATCGCCATCCGCATCGACCAAACGCTCACCCAGGATTCCACCGGCACCATGGCCTACCTGCAATTTGAGGCCATGGGCGTGCCGCGCGTGAAAACCGAGCGCTCGGTGGCGTATATCGATCATAACACCCTGCAAACGGGGTTTGAAAACGCCGACGACCATAAATACCTGGAAACGGTTACCAAAAAGCACGGCGTGTACCTCTCCAAGCCCGGCAACGGCGTATGCCACCAGGTCAATCTGGAACGCTTCGCCGTGCCCGGCAAAACCCTGCTCGGGTCGGATAGCCACACCCCCACCGCCGGCGGCCTCGGCATGCTCGCCATCGGCGCGGGCGGGCTGGACGTGGCCGTGGCCATGGCGGGCGGCGCGTACCACATCCTCTGCCCGTACGTAACTAACGTCCGCCTCACCGGCAAGCTGCAGCGCGGCGTGGCCGCCAAGGACATCATTTTAGAAATCCTGCGTATTTTAACCGTCAAGGGCGGCGTGGGCAAGGTGATGGAATACACCGGCGAGGGGGTCAAATCGCTTTCGATCCCCGAGCGCGCCACGATTACCAACATGGGCGCGGAACTGGGCGCGACGACGTCTATTTTCCCCGCCGATGAAAACGCCCGTGAATTTATGAAGGCCGAAGGCCGCGAGCAGGACTACACGGAAATGCTGCCCACGTCCGACGCGACCTATGACGAAGTAGTCGAAATCGACCTAAGCACGCTCGTGCCGCTGGTGGCGTTCCCCCACATGCCCGATCAGGTGCACACCGTGGCGGAAGCCGGCCCCATCAAGGTGGATCAGGTGTGCATCGGCTCGTGCACCAATTCCAGCTATCTGGATATGATGCGCGTCGCGCGCATCTTAAAAGGCAAGACCGTCAACCCCGAGGTGAGCCTCGTGATCGCCCCCGGCTCGCGGCAGGTGCTGGGCATGCTGGCTAAAAACGGCGCCCTGAACGATATGATTCAGGCCGGCGCGCGCATCGCGGAAACCGCCTGCGGCTTTTGCATCGGCATGGGGCAAAGCCCGCGCACGGGCGCGGTGAGCCTTCGCACCAACAACCGCAATTTCTTCGGCCGCAGCGGCACCAAGTCCGCCGGCATCTATCTGTCGTCGTGCGAAACCGCGGCGGCCAGCGCGCTGACCGGCGTGCTTACCGATCCGCGCACGCTGGATACCGATCTGGCGATCGATATGCCTGCGGCCTTCCTCTACAACGATAATATGATCCTCCCGCCCGCGCCTGCGGACAACGACGTGGAGGTTGTGCGCGGCCCCAACATCCAGCCCTTCCCCAAGGCGGACGCGCTGCCCGAAAGCCTGCAGGGCTCGCTGCTGCTGAAAATGGAGGACAACATCACCACCGACCACATCGCGCCCAGTGATTCCAAGCTCCTGCCGTTTCGCTCCAACATTCCCAAGCTCTCGGACTACTGCCTTACGCCCGTGGACGAAACCTTCCCCGCGCGCGCCAAGGCGGCGGGCGGCGGATTTTTGCTGGCGGGGCAAAACTACGGACAGGGCTCCAGCCGCGAGCACGCGGCGCTCGTGCCGCTGTACTTAAAAATCCGCGGCGTGATCGCGAAGTCCTTCGCGCGCATCCACCGCGATAACCTCATCAACAACGGTATCCTGCCCCTCACCTTCCAAAACGAGGCCGATTACGACCGCTTTGATCAGGGCGACGAGATCGAGCTCGCCGATATCCGCAAATACGTGGAAGCGGGCGAGGCCGTGATCCCGGTCCAAAACGTCACCAAGGGCTTCACCTGCAACACCCTCTTGGAGCTCAGTTCCCGACAGCAAGCCATGATCCTTGCCGGCGGCCTGATCAACAAGATCAAGGCGGAGCAGAACTAACGCCCGTCGGAAATCCACACAAACCGCAGCCGCATCATACGGCTGCGGTTTGTGCTATAATGAGGCATCTGATCGGAGGTGGACGCCATGGGCGATACCTTTTTCACACACTGGTTTCAGGGCCTTTCGCAGGCGCTGACCGAGGTGGACGATGCCGCGCTGGACACCCTGATGACCCGCTGCGGGCAGGGGTGCTCGGATTCCTTTTCCAAGCAGGTGTATATCGACCAATACCGCACGGCGGATGACCTGGATGATTTTCTGGAAAAGCTGAACCAGGCCTTCGGCGATATGGACGCGCGCCGGCTGGACGAGGACACGATCGAGATCAACTATACCTACTGCACCTGCGACCTGGTGCGCAAGGGATACATCACCGATCCCAGGCTATGCCTGTGCTCGCTGAAAAGCCTGCAATATAACTGGGAAACGGTGCTGGGCGAGGGTAGCGTGGCGTGCCGGATGGAGCAAAGCATCCTGCGCGGCGACAAACACTGCCGCTTTATCGTGACGCTTTTGTGAGGTAATTGTATGAACGGAAAGTTTGCGATCACGCACGCGCAGCCGGACGAGCTGCCGCAGCTGCTCACGCTGTACCGCCAGCTGCACCCGGCCGATCCCGTGCCCCAAGGCGAGCCGCTGGACGCTTTGTGGCGGGAGATCCTCGCCGACCCCAGCTATCACGTGCTGCTGGCAAAGCAGGACGGGAAAATCGCCGCGAGCATCAACGTGATCGTGGTCAAAAACCTTACCCGCAACGCCCGCCCCTACGCGATCATCGAAAACGTAATCACCGACACCGCCCACCGCAAGCAGGGCTGCGCCTCCGCGTTGATCGCCGAAGCCATTAAAATCGCCCAGGCCGCCAACTGTTACAAAGTATCCCTCACCACCGGCAACAAGGACGAGGGTACCTTCCGTTTTTATGAGTCCTGCGGCTTTAACAAAGAGGATAAAACGGCGTTTATCAGGTGGCTGTAAAAAATAACGAGGATAAAAGTCCCGCCGCAAAGCGGGATTTTTTGTTTTCACTTTTCCCTGCGGATTAAACCAAATGCCGGTCAGGGCACCGTCCACAGCTCCATCGGGCGGTTGCTTTGCTGCGGTGTCAGGATATTGTCGGGCGTATTGCCGGTCACACCGCCGGCCGCGTCGTCCACGGCGCCGGTGGCGGCATACACACCGCCGCCCTCGGCGGCTTCGTTTTTCGCAACGGTTCCGCCGGATACCGTCAGTGAGCCGCTTTCCAGATACAGCCCGCCGCCGTATTCATCCGCCGTGTTGCCGGTCACGGTCCCGCCGGATACCGTGACGTCGCCTTCCTCGGCGTCGATGCCGCCGCCGTCGCCCCGGGCGGCGTTATCGCGGATCACGGCGGTGCCGGACACGGTCGTATGGCCGGTCAGCACCAGCGCGCCGCCGCCGTGCAGGGCCTGATTGCTGTCGATCACGCCGCCGGACAGCACCAGGTCGCCGGATTGCACATACAGGCCGCCGCCGCTGCCCTCCGCCTGGTTGCCGGTGATGGCGGCGGTGCCGGATACCGTTACGGCTCCGCTTTTGGCAAGGATGCCGCCGCCGTACTGCGCGGTGTTATCGCATACGGCGCCGCCCGTCAGCTGCACGTCGCCGTTTGCCAAAAGCAGGCCGCCGCCGTAGATCGCCGCGGTGTTGCCGGTAATTTCAGCGCTGCCCGATATGCTCACGCCGCCATAGGCCACATACAGCCCGCCGCCCTGCTCCGCCTCGTTGGCGCGGACGCTGCCGCCGGAAATATCCACATTGCCGTATGCCGCATACACGCCGCCGCCGCCCTCGGCCGCCGTATTGCCCGACACCGTGCCGCCGCACAGGCTGACATTGCCCCGCACCGCGCAGATCGCGCCGCCGCCGCCCGCCGTGGCTTGATTGCCGGAAAGCATGGCATCGCCGGACACGGTGAGGCTGCCTGACAGCAGGCAGATTGCGCCGCCGCCGGAAAACGCCGCCGTGTTGCCGCACAGCATGCCGCCGGTAATCGTAACCGTGCCTTCGGCGCAGATGCCGCCTCCGCGGTCGGCTGCCGCGTTATCGCGCACGATGCAGCCGGTAACCGTCAGGCCGCCGCAGGCGTATACAGCGCCGCCGTCGGCCGCGCTGTTGTCTGCAAAGGTGCAGCCGTCCAGCGTGAGCATGCCCGCCGCATAGATCGCGCCGCCCTGTTCCGTGCCGCTGCCGCCGTGCTGAAAGGTGAGGTTTTCCACGGTGGAGGTGCCGCCGGTGCTTTCCAGGCGCAGGATCTGCGTGCCGCCGCCGTCGATGGTGCAGTGCGAACCCTCGGCAGAGCGCAGGGTAACGTCGTTTGGAAAGACGACCGTCGTGTCGCCGGCCCCGCAGGTGATGTCGGCAGTGACAACCACCTCGGCGGCGCCGGCCTGCGCCGCCGCCGCAAGCGAAGCCCAGCTGTCGACCGAAACGCCGTCAGCCGTCGCCGCGCCTGCCGCGAAAAACAGCAGGCAGACCAGCGCACCGCAGTACTTCGCAAAAGGGAGCGTTCTCATCCGCTGTATTTCTCCTTCCACGGCATATCCCACAGGAGGGGGCTTCTTTTGGCTGCGCCGCAATCCTCTGCGGACCGGTGTGTGGAGGGTATCCTTGCGCTGTTAATTTTCCAGCACATTATCGGGCGCGTTATCGTGCACGCAGCCGGCCTCTTCGGTCAGGCTGCCGTCAACCATGCACAGGCCGCCGCCGGCTCCCGTTGCCGTATTGGCGCTGATTTCACAGCCGGCGATCCGCACGTCGCTTTTGTAGCAGTACAGCCCGCCGCCTTCCTCTGCCGCGTTGCCGCGGACCGCGCCGCCCGTCAGCTCCGCCGTTTCATAAACCGACGCGTACACGCCGCCGCCATACTGGGCGGTATTGCGGGTAATCGCCCCGCCGGTCATCAGCAGGTTGCCGTCATCAATGCTCACGCCGCCGCCGCTGTCGATCGCCGTATTGCCGGTGATCTCGCCGCCCGACAGGGTCAGGTCGCCGCACCACAGGGCAATCCCGCCGCCGTAATCCGCGGTGTTGCAAAGTACGCTGCCGCCGGTAACCTCCGCGTTGCCCTCTTCAAGGTACAATCCGCCGCCGTCCCCCTGCGCCGCGCTGTTGCCGGTGATCTCGCCGCCGGTAACCTCCGCGTTGCCCTCCGCAATATAAATCCCGCCGCCGTCGCCGTACGTGGCGATGTTTCCGTACACCCAGCCCTCGCCGCCGATGCGGACGCTGCCCGTTTCCACGTACACGCCGCCGCCATCCTCCGCCAGGTTGCCGGAAATCTCATTGCCGGTCAGCGCCATATCGCCGGTCTGGATAAAGACACCGCCGCCTTTTCCCGCCGTGTTGCCGTAGATGGAGACGCTTTCGATCGCTAAGCTCGACTGCTCCGCGTAAATCCCGCCGCCGTCGTCCTCCGCGGTGTTGCCGCTGATGTCGGTATCGGTGATCCGGATTTCGCCGTACCCCACGTACAGGGCGCCGCCGTCCTTCGCCGCATTGCCGGTAAACCGGCAATCGTCAATCACCAGGCTTTCGCCGGCGGAGTAGACCGCACCGCCCGTGATTGCCTGGTTATCGCTGAAGGTGCAATGCTCCACGCGCAGGCTGCCCATCACAAACAGCGCGCCGCCAAGGCCGTCCCGATAGAGGTCATAGCCGTACTGCGTGGCGTCGCCGTTGATAAACGTCAGGTCCCGCACGGTTGTCCAGCCGTCCATCATGTGTTCAAAGTCCTCGCTTTGCACACAGAGGATCTGCCTGCCGCTGCCGTCGATGGTGAAATGTTCGCCCTCGGCTGAGCGGATCGTGACGGGATCCGCAAAAATCACGGTTCTGCAGGCCGATGTGTATTCTATGTCTGCCGTGACGATGATTTCGGTCTTGCCGGCTTCCGCTGCGGCGTTGAGCTCTTGCCAACTGCTTACATACGCCGTCTGGTCCGCGCTTTGCGCATGCGCGCCCGCCGCCAGCAGCAGGCAGGCCAGCGCTGCCGGCAGTATTTTTGACCATAAGCTTCGCATCATTGGTTTCTCCTTTCGGTTGCCCGCCGCCGCGGGGCGGGATGGCTTGATGAACGATTGTGATGTTTATGCGGCAAACAAGTCTGTTTTGAAACGATAACAGGCAGATAGGGTAAGCGTAGCGTATTTTATGGCAATTTTCAAGGCCGCGCGGGCGCGCGCAGGGCGGCGGCATAGGCGCCGGGCGTGGTGCCGTAGTGCTGTAAAAACACGCGGTTGAACGTGCGCACGCTGGTAAAGCCGCAGTCATAGGCGATCTTGGCGATGCCATCCCGCCCGTGACCCATGGCGGCGGTTACCTCCCGCAGGCGCACAAGGTTCAGGTACTCCTTAAAGCCCGTGCCCGTGATCTTCTTAAACTCGCGGGAGTAGTTGGACACGCTCATCAGCGCGCGCTTTGCCATATCGGCAATGGTGATCTCGCCGGCAAAGTGCTCCTCGATATGGCTGATGCTGTCGCGGATGGCGCGCAGGTGCAGCTGGCGGCCCGCGCCGCCGGGCTGAAACTCACGCCTGTTATAGTAGCGGTGCAGGATGCCCTGGATTTCCAGCACGTAGGCGTACAGGAAAAACG
>DAOPIR010000070.1:0-13361 GCA_035399245.1 Candidatus Limiplasma sp. | reverse complement strand
TTTACCCTCTGGCTGCCCGGTTTACTGGGGTTCTAATAGCTGCGATATACAGCAAAAACCGCCTTATCAGGCGGTTTTTTGCTGTTGCGCTGAGGATTAATAGTTCTCTTTGCGAACCTCGAAAAAGCTTTGGCTGTAGCCGCAGATGGGGCAGACTTTCGGCGCTTTTTTGCCGATAACCAGATGGCCGCACACACGGCATTCCCACATGGTTTCTTCGCCCTTTTCAAACACCTTTTGCATTTCGACATTATTGAGCAGCTTGCGGTAGCGCTCCTCGTGGGCCTTTTCCACCTCGGCAACGCGACGGAATTTGGCGGCCAGCGCCGGAAAGCCTTCGTCCTCGGCATCCTTGGCAAAGCCCTGATACATATCCGTCCACTCGTAATTTTCGCCCTCGGCGGCTGCCAGCAGGTTTTGGGCGGTGGTACCCAGGTGCCCAAGCTCCTTAAACCACTGGAAAGCGTGTTCCTGCTCGTTGCGGGCGGTCTTCAAAAAGATCTCGGACAGCTGCTCGTAACCTTCGTTGGAGGCTACCTGTGCGAAATAGGTGTACTTGTTGCGCGCCTGGCTTTCGCCGGAAAAGGCGGCCTGCAGATTCTGCTCCGTCTTGGTACCGGTATATTTGCTGTTCCCTTTCGTTTCCTCTTCCAGCTTTACAAACTTGCTGGCGGGTGCGCCGCAGCGCGGGCACTTAAAATCATCGGGAAGCGGGCCTTCGTGGATGTATCCGCATACGGTGCATTTCCATTTTTCCATGTTTGTTTCCTCCGTTTCATCAGTAAACTGTAATTGCTGAAGCAGCGTTTCCGCCGCAGCTCGTGGGAAATTGTCCTCGGTATGCTCGGTAAGCATCTTTGTAAGGAATAAGCGCACATTGCCGCTTTGGGGCAGCATGTAGCCGGTTTCCCGAACCAGGTCCTCCGCCATGATGTGATTGGATTTTTCCACCGCGGCGAATAGCTTGCCCGGCAAAGCCGCGGCGATGCTTTCCTGCTTGCCTTTGGAGCGCATCAGCGCCTGTACAGCGGATGTAACGCTGCCTCCGTGCTTTTGCTGCGGCGGATATTCGACAGGTACCATCGAGATTGCACCCGACGGACAGGCATCCGCGCAGACACCGCAGCCTGTGCATTTCTCCGTGTCAATGACGCTGTTTTCGGTATCCGTAGCACCGGTGGGGCACACGTACAGGCAGAGACAATCCTTGGTGCAAAGGCGAAGATTGCGTACAGCGACTCGTTTTGCCATCAGGAGACCCTCCCTTCCACCTTTTCCAGCTTCCATTGCGGCGCCTTGCACACGGGGCACAGCGCGGGCGGGGTATCACCCACATATACAAAGCCGCAGATCACGCATACGTATACGCCGGTGTTATCCAACATGGCATCGCCTTGCCGCTGGTAGCGCTTGAGCAGGGAACGAAGGATTTTGGTAACCTTCTCATTCCATACCAGCGCCCGCAGCGCGCCGCGATCCTTTGCCTGCGCGGCAAGGCCGTGGGCGGCAGGTATACCGTCGCTCAGGTCGCTTTCAATGAGTGCCAGCAGCTGTTCCGCGTCTGGTGCATTTGCAGGCGGGGCAATGGAGCGGAAGTAATCCGCCAGCTGTGTAAACAGTGCCGCTTCCTCCGGCTTGTACTGCTTTTCGCAGCCGCGGGCAAGGTTAGAACACAGGGCGCTTGCCTGCCATGGTGTAAGCTCCTGCAAATCGTCCGAAGCTTCCGGCTGCGCGGCAGGGAGCGGAGCCGTAAGCGAAGCGTCTGCGCTGCGTGCTTCAAACTCCGCTTTGGTTGCACCGCAAAGAGGGCATACCCAATCCTCCGGGAGATCTTCCCAGCGTGTGCCGGGCGC
Source organism: Candidatus Limiplasma sp. (assembly GCA_035399245.1). Taxonomy (GTDB): domain Bacteria; phylum Bacillota; class Clostridia; order Christensenellales; family Aristaeellaceae; genus CAXXOK01. The sequence continues at coordinate 11,508 of DAOPIR010000070.1, read as the reverse complement.
AATGCCGGCCTCGGGTATGCCCTTGGCTTCGTCGTATACGTATCCGCAGACGGAGCAGACATATTCTTTCATGCATCAACCCCCTTTTTCATTATTTGTTCTTTGTATATATACGTAGAAATGGTTGCAATGAAACGTGAAATTGATGAAATTGTCAGATGATTTGGTTTTTTAATCGCCGCACTCGTCGGCATGCTGATGCTCGTGGCATACCGCACCGGTGGATTCCAGCGTGCCGTTCAGGTACGCTTCGACCGCGGTGCGTGCGTCGCCGCTTGCACCGATGATGACGTCAATTCCGCGCTCGTTGAAGATCTCAATCGCGCCGCCGCCGATGCCGCCCACGATCATGACCTTTACACCTTTGTCACCCAGAAAGTTGGGCAGGAAGCCGGGCCGATGGCCGGGATTGGGAATACTGGTTTCGGAAAGGATCTTTCCGTTTTCTGTTTCGTAAAGACCAAAGCTCTCACAATGGCCAAAGTGTTGGCTGATGGTATTTCCCATGCATGCGGTTGCAATTTTCATAATTACTTTCTCCTTTTATCCCAGTATGGTTTTGAGCATATCGTCAAGCCAGTGCCCATCAAACTGTTCGATTTCGCCCTTATCACAGGCGCTGGCAAGCTTCGGATCAAGCGGCAGCTTGGCTACGGCGTGAATACCGTGCTTTTTGGCAATTTCGTCCACATGGCTTTCGCCAAAGACGTTGATTTTCTTGCCGCAGTCCGGGCAGGGAACATAGCTCATGTTTTCCACCAGTCCCAGTACCGGTACATGCATCAAGGCCGCCATGTTGACCGCTTTTTCTACGATCATCCCGACCAATTCCTGCGGTGAGGTGACAATAATCAGGCCGTCTACCGGAATGGACTGAAACACGGTCAGTGCCACATCTCCGGTTCCCGGCGGCATATCGATGAACATGCAGTCAACGTCGCCCCAGATGACGTCCGTCCAGAACTGCTTCACAGTGCCGGCAATCAGCGGACCGCGCCAGACAACGGGGTCGGTTTCGTTGTCCATCAGCAGGTTGAGCGACATAATATTGATGCCCGTTTGCGTAGAAACGGGGAAAAACCCTTCATTGGTGCCCTCGGCACGGCCATGCAGGCCAAACGCCTTGGGGATGGACGGGCCGGTGATATCGGCGTCCATAATAGCGGTTTTCAGCCCCTGCCTGCGTGCCATGACGGCAAGCAGCGAGGTGATCAGGCTTTTGCCAACGCCGCCTTTGCCGCTGACGACGCCGATAACTTTTTTGATGTGGGAAAGCTCATGGGGCTTTTCCAGCAGGCTTTTGGGATCTCGTTCGCTGCAGTTCTGGCTGCAGCTTCCGCAGTTGTGGTCACAGTTTTCGCTCATGAATGTGCCTCCTGTTTTTATCAATGAACACCTATCTGAGGATAAGCGTCATTATGTATGGATACCTTCAAGGGTTATAGGGTAATCTCCTGTCCGCAGGCCAGATATTGCAGCTGGTCGTGCATCTGCGCTTTCAAATATTCGTATTGCGCAACGCCTGTGCAGTGGCAGGTGTAATATAGTGTATCATACCCCGTCAATTCCTTCACGGCGGCGTCCAGCGTCGCCTTGCCGCTTCCCTGCGGATCGAGTTTCATAAAGTGAAAACCGCCGATCAGCACATCGGGAGCAAACCAGGAAACGATATTGACGATGCCCCGATGGGAACAGCCGCTAATAAGCACGCGCTTGCTGCCTTCGGTGATCAGCAGATACTGCTCATGGCGGAAATCGTCCGGCAATAATACGCCGTCCCTGCGCACACATAAACCATAGGGATTGATCGGCTGCTTATAGGGAAAACCGTTTCCCGAAAACAGCTCCAATCCGTCGCCGATTTTAAGATTATCCTTTACAAATACCAGCTGCGCGTTTCCCTGCAAGGCCTTGTCCAGCCCGATATAGCGGTTTGCACCGTCGGTATATTCGTCAAACGCGTATTGGCTGAGGTATACAGGCGCGCTGTGGTTTTGGGATAAAAAGGCCTGCAGCCCGCCGCTGTGGTCATAATGCCCGTGGGAGAGCACGAACAGGTCTACCTTGGACAAATCCACATTCATTCTGGCGGCGTTTGCGGCAAAGGCGGACGATTGGCCGGAATCAAACAGAATTTTGTAATCTCCCGTTTCGATATACAGGCTCAGCCCGTGCTCTGCCTGAAACGCGGGGCTTGATGCGGTGTTTTCCATCAGGGATTTGACGATCATGCGTTCACCTCATTAAGCAGTTTCATGGTTTCCTGATACACGGCTTTCAGCGCGCGAGAAGCCGGACAATCCACGTCGGCAAGACTGCGGCCTGCGTTGATGGCGGCGGATGCCTGCGAATCGTACGGAATACGGCCGGTAAACGGAATGTTTTCCTGTTTGCAAAACCGGATAATCCGGTCTGTGTGCTCCGGACTTTGGTCGTACTTATTGACGCATACGGCGGTTTTGGTGCGGAATACGGCGGCGGTTTGCAGGATGCGCTGCATGTCGCTGATGCCGGATACGGAGGGCTCGGTTACGATCAGCACCATATCTACGCCGCTCATGGACGCAATTACGGGACAGCCGATGCCGGGGGACCCGTCGATGATGGCGAGGTCGGCATCGTGCGCGTTTTGCGCAAGCCTGGACTTAACCTCGGATACCAGCTTGCCGGAGTTGCCTCGTCCCATCTTAAGCTCCGCTGTTACAAACGTGCTGTTCTCCGCGTATAGCATAACCTGACCGGCTACATCGTCGGTAAGCGCGGCCGAACCGTTGGGGCACACATAGGCGCATACACCGCAGCCTTCGCAGGCATATTCGTTCACGGTATATACGCCGCCAGCCTTATGAATGGCCTCAAACCGGCAGGCTTTGGCGCATTGGCCGCATCCAAGGCAGGTATCGGGATTAATAACGGCCTTTTGCGATCCCAGATAATCGTAGGTTTGGGGTGCGGCCTGCCGCTGGGTGACCAGGTGCAGGTTAGGGGCGTCCACATCACAATCGGCAAAGGCACGTGCGTCCGCAAAGCGGATAAAGGCCGCGGCAGTCGTTGTCTTGCCTGTTCCGCCCTTGCCGCTGAGGATCAGAAGCTTTTTCATGCCGTCGCCTCCTCTTGAATGCGTTCCCACAGGCTGGTAAACATCTGCGCAAACGCCGGATTCAGCGTAACGGCGATATCGCCCCGTGCGGCAATCTCCGCGATCTTCGCGTCGTAGGAAATGCGCAGCAGGATCGGCGTATGGTGGTTTGCGCAGAACTCTTCCAGCGGGGCATATACACCGTTCGTTTTGTTGATTACCACGCCAAAGGGCTTGTGAAGCAGCGAAACCAGCTTGTGCACCATCCGGAAGTTGTGAAAACCAAACGCCGTGGGTTCGGCTACCAGCAGGCAATAGTCCGCGCCGGATACCGCCTCCATGACCGAGCACCCGCTGCCTGGCGGGGAATCGATCACCGTGTTTTCCCCGTTTCCGGCGCGCAATGCGGCGCGGATGACGGGTACAGCGGAGATTTCACCGGTATTCAGGATACCGGATATTACAGGGATACCATCCGACAGTCCTTCTGAAACAACGCCGATGCCGCGTTTTTCTTCCGCTACGGCTCCGGTTGGGCATACCAGGGCGCAGCCGCCGCAGGCGTGGCATACGTCCGGAAACACCTTGGGCTTTCCCTGCACAAATGCCAGCGCGTTAAAGCGGCAGAAGTCCACGCATTTGCGGCAGCCGTTGCATTTGGTGCCGTCAAAGGTCGGGATCATGGTATACACTTCGGTCTGCTGCGTTTGTTCCGGCTTGAAAAACAGATGCCCGTTGGGTTCCTCCGCATCGCAGTCGATGTAGGTGGCATGGGGTGCAACGGCGGTTAGATTAACGGAGACAAAGGTTTTACCCGTGCCGCCTTTTCCGCTGAGAACCGCTATTTTCATACGGCACCGTGAAAGCCGGGATGGAAGCTTTCCAGCTTTTCCAGCTTCCCTTCGTCATAGGCTTTCAGATTATCCGCTGCCGATCCTTTTTGGGCTTTGTAGATGCAGATTTTGGCGGCCAGCAGTACCTCGGATGCGTTTTCGCCGCAGCGGATGGTCAGCAGCGTATCGGCATGCTGGTCCACCACAAACTGCGCGGCCTTGATGCCGGCGCCGCCCTGTGCCTGTGCGGCTGCGTTTGTAAGAATTTCATCGGTATTCGTATCGGTATTGCGGAAGAGATAGTACGGAGCCCTGCCAAAGGACACACATACATCCTGCTTGGTTTCATCGAGTGGAATTGCAATAATCATTTTGTTTCCTCCTGTTCAATTTGGCATAATCCGCCGCCGTGATGACGGTGGCAGGCGCCGCGTCCGCAAAAGTGGCCGGTACCGTTGCAGATACGGTAATCCCCGCCTTCGATTTTGATCGGCAGGCCGTCCACAAGCGCATGGGCAATCTTTTTGCGTGCGCTGGCATAGATTTGCTGGGCGGTGGTTCGCGCTACGTTCATATAGTCGCTGCATTCTTCCTGGGAAAAGCCTTCGTTGTCGATCAGGCGGATGGCTTCGTACTCATCCACGGTCATTACAACGATTTCGCTCTTGGTACCGTCCTCCCCAACGGGGGCGAACTCACTGTATTGCGGAAGACAGCATACGTTTCTTCGCTTTCTCGGGCGCGGCATAGCTCCTCCTTTGGCTTCTGCTTGGTCTGTTGATGACATATGCCATTAACGAGTTATAGTATACTCCATTATCGGCATATGTCAATAACTAAATTCGCATTGACACCGGTAGAATTTAATGTTACGATTTTGCCAATCAATTTTGAAAGGAAATCCGGACGATGCTTACACGCCTTTGTATGCAACCGCAGATGATGGAACAGGTTATTATGAATATACATGTGTAGCGGCTTCGGCCGGTGCACGCGTTAGCGTATGCACCGCCGGCGGATAGAGTGAAAACCACGGTGCGAACCGTGGTTTTTTATTATCTTTCTTTGGAGGTGGAGAATATGAACAGCAATGCCATCGTGGCGGAGAACCTGACCAAGCGATACCGCACCCGCGTAAAAGCCGAAGGCCTTGGAGCGGGCGTAAAAGCACTGTTTCAGCCGAACTATCGGGAGATGGACGCCGTAAAGGGCATCAGCTTCACCGTGCAAAAAGGTGAAATGCTCGCCTTTATCGGGCCCAATGGAGCGGGAAAATCCACTACCATTAAAATGCTGACCGGCATTCTGCATCCGACCGGCGGTGCCATGCAGGTGCTGGGCTACAATCCCGTGGAAAACCGGCGGGAGCTTTGCGCCCATATCGGCACGGTGTTCGGCCAGCGCTCGCAGCTGTGGCTGCATCTGCCGCCGGTGGACAGCTTCGCCATGCTTGGCGCTATCTACGGTATAGACGATGCGGAAAGGCGCAGGCGAGTGGATGTGCTGGCGCAGCGGTTCGGATTAGGGGAGTTTCTGCACACGCCGGTCAGAAAACTGTCGCTTGGGCAGCGCATCCGCTGCGAGATTGCCGCTTCGCTGCTGTATGAGCCGGATATCCTGTTTCTGGACGAGCCGACCATCGGGCTGGATGTGGTGGTGAAACAGGCCATCCGCGAGCTGATCCTGGAGTGGAACCGCGAAAAGGGGATGACCGTGTTTTTAACCAGTCACGATCCCGGCGATGTGGAGCACATCTGCCGCCGCGCCATGGTGATCGACCACGGAGACGTCGTGCTGGATCAATCCGTGCAAACGCTAAAGGAGTCCTACCTGAACCGCAAGGTAATCACGGTTAAGTTTTTCCGGCCCCAAGCCCTGCCGGTGATGGACGGTGTGCGCATGGAGTGCGACAACACGCAGGCGGTGCTGACGGTGGATACGAGGCAGCGGCCTATCGGCGAGGTGATGGCTGCGGTTACCAACGCGGGCGGTGTGGCGGATATCACGGTCAACGATCCGCCGATGGAAGAGATCATCACCGCTATCTTCAGCAACAGGGAGGCAAGAGCATGAGCAAAGCGAGGAAATACTTTGTCATCGCGCGCATTCATGTGCAAAACGCGTTTGCCTACCGCGCCAACGTCATCAGCGGACTTCTGTACTATACCCTGTTTATCTTTGTGTTTTTCAGCCTCTGGCAGGCGATCTATCAGGAGGGATCGGTCAACGGCTATACCCACGGGCAGGTTGTTTGGTATCTGATCGCTACGGAACTTGTGGTGTTCGGCTGCCGTACGCCCATCGTATCAAAGATCAACGAGGACGTAAAAACGGGCGCTATGGCTTATCTGCTCAACAGACCCGTACATTACATCGCCTATCAGGCGGCAGCGGCGGTGGGGCAGATATTGGCAAACCTTTGCTTCTTCGGTGTGCTGGCGGTTGCGCTGGGGTTTTTGTTCGTCGGTCCGATCCCAAACTTCCGGTGGGCAGGCATTCCCTGCATGCTGCTCAGCGGCCTGCTTGGCGTAGCGCTGCAGTTTTCTTCAATGGTGGCCATCGGGCTGACAGCGTTCCGCCTGGAGGATAACAGCGCCGTATACCTGATATTTCAGAAGCTGGTGTTTATGCTGGGCGTGTTTCTGCCGGTGGAGTTTTTACACGTATGGCTGCAGGGCATTGCCAAGGCGCTGCCGTTTTCATACGTGGCGTGGGGGCCTGCGAAGCTCTTCGTCGGCTTTACATGGAGCTTGTTTTTCCGGATCGTACCGATGCAGCTGCTATGGTTTTCGGTGATGACGGGCTTTGCGCTGCTGATGTACAGAAGCGGTATGCGCAACCTGCAGATGAACGGAGGATGAGCGTATGAAACGGCATTTGAAAATCGCGCTTCGATATTTCAAGGTCAATCTGGCGTCCGCTATGGAGTACCGATCCAGCTTTTTGATGCAGGCGTTCGGCATGGCGCTGTCCAACGCGACATTTGTTTTCTTCTGGTGGGTTGCCTTTTCGCATGTGGGCGGGCGAATCGGCGGCTATGATTTTGCGGATGTGATGTTCATCTGGGCGCTGTGCAGCAGTGCGTTTGGGCTGTCCAATGTGCTGTTTGCCAATATAAGCCATCTTACGAGGCTGATCGTAACGGGTGAATTGGATACGTTTTTACTGCAGCCGTGCAATGTATTGATGAACGTATGCTGCGCCCGCACGTCCCTGTCGGCCTACGGCGATCTATTGTACGGGATCGTGCTACTGGCGCTGACACAGGGCGGAAACGGCGCTGCGTGGGCTAGCTTTGCGCTGGGGGTGCCGGTAGGCGCGGCGGTGATTACGGCCGTGGGGCTGACGGCACATACACTGACCTTTCTGCTTGGCGATGCGTCCCTTGCCGGCAGCATGAGTGTGGAATTTATCATCAATTTTTGCATTTATCCGGAGGGCATTTACCAAAAATTCGTACGGGCGCTGATGTACTCCGTCATTCCGGCGGCGTTCATCGTGCATATTCCGCTGCGGCTGGCTAGAAGCTTCTCGCCCGGATGGCTTGCCTTATGGCTGGCGGCGTCTGTCCTGTACTGCGGATTTGCCTGCTGGTTTTTCTACCGTGGGCTGAAAAAATACGAATCCGGAAACCTGATTATCACCAGGCTATAAGCCGCTTTGCGGATGCGAATCGGGAAATGCCGAATTCTGTACAATCCACAGCCGTCTGTGCTATAATTTCCGAGAGTTAAACACAAAGGAGCAAATTACGATGAATGCTGTGATCACGGTAATCGGAGTGGATAAGGTAGGCATACTGGCACGCATCAGCACGGCGTGCGCACAGGCTCATGTGAACATTGAGGAAGTGACGCAGACCATTCTGCGCGGCATGTTTGCCATGATCATGCTGGTAACGCTGCCGGAAGACCTGACGATTGAAAGCCTGTCCGTAAAGCTGAATGAAGCGGGCGAAGCGCTGGGTGTGAACGTGAGCGTTACGCGGCAGGAAATCTATGACGTGACCCATAAAGTGTGAAAAGGGATAATGCGGAATGAAGCGATTTACAAACCTGAGCGCGGATGATATTTTAGAAACCCTGCAGATGATCCATAACGAAAACCTGGATGTGCGCACGGTGACCATGGGGATCAGCCTGCTGGACTGCGCGGATCCGGATCCGAAACGGGCCTGCGATAAGCTATATGAAAAAATCGTACGCCATGCGGAAAACCTCGTGCCCGTATGCGAGCGTATTTCGATGGAATACGGCATACCGATCGTTAACAAACGTGTTGCGGTAACGCCGATTGCAATGCTGTTGGGCTGCGCACCGGACGCTGATCCCGTGGCCTATGCCAAGGCGCTGGACCGTGCCGCCGACACGGTGGGCATCAACTTCATCGGCGGGTATTCCGCACTGGTGCACAAAGGTTTTTCCGCGGGTGATGTGCGGTTGATACAATCCATCCCGCAGGCGCTTAGCGAGACCGAAAAGGTGTGCTCCAGCGTAAACATCGGCACCACCAAGAGCGGCATCAACATGGACGCGGTTGCTATGATGGGCGATATCATTTTGGACACCGCAAAACGGACAGCCGAGCGCAACTGCATCGGTGCCGCCAAGCTGGTGGTGTTTTGCAACGCGCCGGAGGATAACCCGTTCATGGCGGGCGCGTTCCACGGCGTGGGCGAGCCTGACGTGGTGATCAACATCGGCGTATCCGGCCCCGGCGCGGTTCGCAGCGCGCTGCAAAACGACGCCAAGGGATTGGACCTGTCCGGTGTGGCGGAGGTTGTAAAGCGCACCGCGTTTAAGATTACACGGATGGGGCAGCTGGTAGGCGAGGTGGCCGGCAAAGCGCTGGGCGTACCGTTTGGCATTGTGGACTTGTCGCTTGCCCCGACGCCCGCTATCGGCGACAGCATTGCCGACGTGCTGGAGGCTATGGGGCTGGAAACCGTCGGCGCGTACGGCACCACAGCTGCGCTGGCGCTGCTTAACGACGCGGTGAAAAAAGGCGGCGTGATGGCCAGCGGTAGCGTTGGCGGCTTATCCGGCGCCTTTATCCCCGTCAGCGAGGACGCGGGCATGATCAAAGCGGCGGAGAAAGGCGTGCTGAAGCTGGAAAAGCTTGAGGCGATGACCAGTGTTTGCAGCGTGGGGCTGGATATGATTATTGTGCCGGGCGATACGCCTGCCGAAGTGCTGTGCGCCATGATCGCGGACGAGGCCGCCATCGGCATGGTGAACACCAAGACCACGGCTGTGCGCGTGATCCCCGCCATCGGCAAGAAGGCGGGGGATCATCTTTCGTTTGGCGGGCTGCTGGGCGAAGGCCCTGTTATGCATATCAACACCGTCAGCCCGTATGAGTTTATTCATCGCGGCGGACGCATTCCCGCGCCGATCCATGCGCTGAAGAACTAAGCCGGTATGATTACATTATCCAATCAACAAGCGCGGCGCTTTTTACTGCTCAAGCACGGGCTGCTGGGCGACTATCGCTTTGCAGACAAGCAGGGCGCGCTGGACTATGTGCGGCAAACGGGCTGCATCCAGTTTGACCCTGTGGATGCGTGCGGCAAAAATGCCGAGCTTACGCTGCAGTCGCGGGTGAAAAATTTCAAAAAGAGCACGCTGTACGATCTGCTGTATGTGGATCGTGCGTTGTTTGACTATCCCGATAAAAATCTGTCGATCCTGCCGGTGGAGGACTGGCCGTATTTTGCGCGCTTCCGCAAAGCGTCGGTGGACGGCGGCAAGCAATTTGAGGATCTTGCCGTATTGGAAGCCGAAGCCAAAGCCTACATACGGGAAAACGGTGCAGTATCCTCCGATGATCTGCCCATCAACGGCAACATCCGCTGGCATTCCAACATCCATTGGAGCGGCAACTGGCACGGGGATACCCATGCCGCACGCGCGGTGCTGGAACACCTGTATACTACGGGCGAACTGATCATCCATCATAAAAATGGAACGCGGAAATACTACGATCTGGCGGAAAAATATATACCGGCCGGCGTGCTTTGCACAGCCGATCCATTGCCTGAAGAGCATGACCACATCAAGTGGCGCGTTCTGCGCCGCATCGGCGCGGTGGGATTGCTGTGGAACAGGGGATCGGACGCCTGGCTTGGAATATGGAATCTGGATACACCGCAGCGGGAATGTATATTTAAAGAGCTGCTGGATGAAGGCAGAATTATCGAGGTACAGGCAGAAGGCATTCGGGGATCGCTGTACTGCCGTGCGGAAGATGCTGCAATCCTTGATATGGCCAAACACGGCGAGGCGTTTAAGCCGCGCTGTGAGTTTATGGCGCCGTTGGACTGCATGCTGTGGGACCGTAAGCTGATCCGCACGCTGTTTGATTTTGCGTATTCCTGGGAGATTTACACGCCCGCCGTCAAGCGGAAGTATGGCTACTACGTGCTGCCGGTCCTATACGGCGATCGGTTTATCGGGCGTATTGAAGCGGTATCGGAAACGAAAACCGCTGTTTTGCATGTGAAAAACATTTGGTACGAAGCCGGCGTCCGGCAGACCAAAAAGCTTGATCACAGCATGGATATGCGGATCAGAAAATTTGCCGGATTCAACGAATGCAGCCGGATTGCGGATTATAGATGAGATTATTTATCCTTATCCAATCGATCAAAGCCCTCGCCGAGCACCTCATGCGCGGCGGTGATAAACATAAATGCCTTCTCGTCCTCCATCCGGACAATCAGCTTCAGGCGCGCCAGCTCTTGCGCTGAAATAATGCACAGCAGCACGGGGCGGTCGGCATTGCTGTAGCCGCCCTTTGCATTGAGAATGGTGATTCCGCGATCCAGCTCGGCTAATAATCGCTGCTTCATGACTTCATGCTTGCAGGTGATGATGTAGCAGGCCTTATGCTGCGCAAACCCCTGTACGACGATATCCACAACCCGCGCGGAGATAAAAATGCAGATCAAGGCATACAGCGCGGCTTTGGGCGTAATCAAAAACGCGGCGCTGAGGACGACACAGCAATCGATGGCAAACAAAATGACGCCGACGGATATATGCTGAAAGCGTGCGTGAATCATCTTGGCGATCAGGTCGCTGCCGCCGGTGGTAGCGCTGCCGCGCAGGATGAGGCCGATCCCCGCGCCCATCAGCACGCCGCCGAACACGGAGCTTAACAGGATATCCGCCTGAAACGGCTGTACGGGCAGCCAGTCAATCAGCAGGGAGAACAGAATAGTCGCGATCAGCGAACGAAACGCAAATACGCGCCCCAGCAGCCGGTAGCCCATGATGAACAGCGGTATATTCAGCGCAAGCGATGTAAGGCCGATCGGCAGGGAAAACAAATAGTGCAAAATGGTGGTAATGCCTGTCAGCCCGCCCGGCGCAATGTCATACTGCACCAAAAACATGGGAAACGCCAGCGCACCGATTACGCACCCCAACACAATTTGCATATAAGCCATTACGCGCTCGTTGCGCAGAACAGAAAGCCTGCTTCTCATCCGTCATTCTCCTTTTTACGGGTTGTGGCATCAGTGTAGCACGGCTTTGCGGGCCTGTAAAGATCGCTTTACTTGCGGGCGCTTCTTTGATACTATGATCTCAAACA
>DAOPIR010000069.1:0-13370 GCA_035399245.1 Candidatus Limiplasma sp. | reverse complement strand
CATTGGGACAACATGAACGGCAATATCGAACGTGGGTATGCGGGCCGGTCCATGTTTTTTGAAAACAACGATTTACGCGGCGACGATGCCAGACTGCGCGCCTATGCGCGGCTGCTGGGCTCGGTCGGGATCAATGTCATCTGCCTGAACAATGTCAACGTGGCCGATCCCGCGCAGGAGCTGATCGGCGAGCGCTTTTTGCCCCAGGTGGCGCATGTGGCGCAGTTATTTGCCGCTTTCGGCATCCGGCTGATGCTCTCCATCGATTATGCCATGCCGGTGGAAAATGGGCTGACTACGGCCGATCCGCTGGATGCAGGCGTGCAGGCGTGGTGGAAAGCCCGCGCGGAGCTGATCTACCGCTATATTCCAAACTTCTGCGGCTTTCTGGTGAAAGCGGACAGCGAGCATCGGCCCGGGCCCTATACCTATGGCCGCAACCATGCCGAGGGCGCCAATGTGCTGGCGCGTGCCTTGCGTCCGTTCGGCGGCGTGGTGGTATGGCGCTGCTTTGTGTATAACTGTAAGCAGGACTGGCGCGACGAGACCACCGACCGTCCCAAGGCGGCCTACGATAATTACGCCGATCTGGACGGCGAGTTTGACGACAACGTGATTTTGCAGGTGAAAAACGGCCCGTTCGATTTTCAGGTGCGCGAGCCGATATCACCGCTGCTGTTTGCCATGCCGCACACACACAAGGCGATCGAGTTCCAGCTGGCGCAGGAGTACACGGGCCAGCAGATTGACCTGTACGCCATGCAGGGCATGTTTAACGAGGTGCTGGGTGATCTGCACCGCAACAGGCCCGATGCGATTGCCGCCGTGTCCAACACCGGCTATGACGCATGCTTTACCGGCCATCCCTTTGCCCAGCTGAACCTCTATGCCTACGGCCAAACCGCGTGGGAGCCGCTGCAGGATTTCAAAGAAACTACGATGCGCTGGGTTCAGCTCAGCTATGGGCTGCGGACGACAAAGCTGCAAACCCTGACGGAGCTGCTGCTCAGGAGCCGCGCCGTATATGAGCATTACAGCGCCCCGCTGGGAATCTGCTGGATGGTGAACCCGAACCACCACTACGGCCCCAGCCCCATGGGGTACGAGTACGCCGCATGGGGTACGTACCACCGTGCCAACCGCGAGGCCATCGGCATCGACCGCACGGCGGCGGGGACAAACTATCTGTCACAATATCCCGAGGAGTATCAGCTGCAATATGCCACGCCGGAGACCTGCCCCGATAATCTGCTGCTGTTCTTCTACCGCCTGCCTTATAATTACATTATGCGCGACGGCCGCACCTTGATTCAGCGCATCTATGACGATCACGATCTGGGTGTGCGGGAGACCGAGGCAATGGCCGCGTCTCTGCAATCGCTGCGGGAGGATCTGCCGGAAGATGTGTTTGCCATCGCGTCCGAGCGCATGGATAGGCAGCTGTATAATGCCCGCGAGTGGTGTGATGTGCTCAAGGATTTCTTTTGCCGGCTTTCCGGCGTTCCGTTTGCAAAGGCGGAGGAGGGCAAGCGATGAAAACGAGTCCCAATCTGCTGGCGGCTGTCGGGATCGATCCGCAGGCCATTCAAGCCCGAATACAGGAGACGATGGACGCGATCTTTTTTGATCCGGCGGAGAAGTTTTATTATACGTCCGGCGACGATGCCGGCTACCTGATGGACACCGGAAACTTCGATGCGCGCACCGAGGGCATGAGCTACGGCATGATGATGGCGGTGCAGATGGATCGAAAGGACCTGTTTGACCGCTTTTGGCAGTTCAGCCTGCGGTATATGTACAATGCAGACGGTGTGCACACCGGCTATTTTGCATGGTCGGTCAAGCCCGACGGCACGCGCAACAGCGACGGTCCCGCGCCCGACGGCGAGGAATACTATGCCATGGCGCTGTTCTTTGCCTCAGCACGCTGGGGCGAGGGCAAGCCGCCGTTTGATTACGCCGCGCAGGCACGTAAAATTCTGCGCCACGCCGTGCGTCAGCCGGAGCTGGTCAGGGGCGGGTACGCCATGTGGGACGAGCAAACGGCGCTCATCCGCTTTGTGCCGGAGCTGCTCTTCAGCGATCCTTCCTATCATCTGCCGCACTTTTACGAGCGTTTCGCTTTGCTTTCAGATGAAGCGGATCGCTCCTTCTGGCGGCGTGCGGCGCAGGCAAGCCGCGCGTATCTGCCCAAGGCCTGCCATCCCGTAACCGGCCTTGCGCCGGAATACGCGCAGTACGACGGCACGCCGGAAACCTCGCGCGGGCACGGCAATTTTTTCTCCGATGCCTACCGCGTGGCCATGAACATCGGGCTGGACAGCGCATGGTACGGGCAAAGACCGGAGTACAAGGCGATTGCTGATCATCTGCAAAGTTTTTTATGGGATAAGAAGCCCTACATGACCTACACGATTGCCGGCGAAGCCAAACAGCCGCCGGCGCTGCATCCCACGGCGATTATCGCTACTACCGCGGCGGCTTCGCTGGCGACCGATACGCCGCTGTCGCGTGAATGGGTGCGCAGGTTCTGGCAAACGCCGCCGCGTACCGGCGGCAGACGCTATTATGACAACTGCCTGTACTTCTTCTGCCTGCTGATGCTGGGCGGCGCGTACACGGCATATGCGTAAACCCGCGAAGGAGGAGCATAGTATGCGCAATTTGCATATTGATCTTCAGGGAACCGTTAAACCGCTGGACCGCTATTTTGCACACTGTGTGGGCGCCGGCCGTGCGGGAGAAATGCTGCGGGCGGAGACGCTTAAGCAGCTTTCCCATCTGCAGGATGCCTGCGGCTTCCGGTACCTGCGTTTCCACGGCCTGTTTTCCGATGACATGGCTGTGTGCACGCTGGATCGGGAAGGAAATGTATTGTATAACTGGCAGTATATTGATCTGGTGATCGACGAGATGCTGGAGCACCGTATCCGCCCGCTGGTGGAACTGGGCTTTATGCCCGATTGCCTCAAGAGCGGCGAGCAGACGATCTTCTGGTGGAAGGGCAATGTGACCCCGCCCAGGGATATGGCAAAGTGGCAGGACCTGGTGGCGGCGTTTACCCGCCACGTAACCGGCCGTTACGGTGCGGATGAAGTGCGCACATGGTATTTCGAGGTGTGGAACGAGCCCAATCTATCGGGCTTTTTCACAGGCACGCAGGCCGACTATTTTGCCCTGTATGATGCCAGCACCGAAGCGGTGAAATCGGTTGATCCCGCCTATCGCGTAGGCGGGCCCGGCACGGCGGGGCTTGCGGAGGGAACGTGGATTGCGGAGCTGATCGCCCATTGCGCGGAGCATCGGGTGCCGATTGATTTCGTATCCACCCACGGATACGGGGTAGACGGCCATCTGGACGAGTTCGGCTCCTACCGCCATACGCTGAAAAAGGATCAGGACTGCGTGATTAAAGATGTGCAAAAGGCCAGAGACGCTGTGCAGGCAAGCAGCCTGCCCGATCTGCCCGTCATCTTTACCGAGTGGTCCAACAGCCATTCCAGCCGCGACAACGTGCACGACAGCTATGTAACCGCGCCGTTTATCCTCTACACACTCAAGCGCTGCCAGGGGATTGCGCAGTCCATGAGCTACTGGACGTTTACCGATATCTTCGAGGAAGCCGGCCCCGGGCCCGCACCGTTTCACGGCGGATTTGGGCTGATGAACATCCAGGGGCTGTGTAAGCCCAGCTTCTATGCCTACCGCTGGCTGTGCGAGCTGCCGGAAAACGAGCTTGCCACGCAGGACGCGGACAGCTATGCCGCGATGGACGACAGCTCCCTGCACGTGTTGCTGTGGGATTATACGCATCCCCGGCAGGACACCGACAATCAGGAGTACTTCATCCGCGATCTGCCCGCCAAGGCGCTGGACGACGTATCGGTGGAACTGGAGGGAATGCCGGGCGGCGATTATACCGTGGAAACCTATCGCGTGGGGCACATGGCCAACGATGTGTACACGGCATACCTGCGTGCGGGCTATCGGGAGCTGATCGGCAAAGAAACGCCTACCCGCGAACAGATCGAGGCCCTGCGCGAGCACACGAGCGGACGACCGGAAAGCACCAATCTGCTGCATGTCGGGGAAGACGGCGGAACCAGGCTGATCCTGCATATGCGGCAAAACGACGTGATTCGGATCATTCTGCACAAAAACACCGTATAGTGTCGTCCGTTTTGTCCGTAATTGTCCGCAAACGCCTAAAATGCTTGTATTCCGCAGGATGATGTGCTATACTCATCCTGCTTTTGTGCAATTCCGAATAGTTTACGGATATGAACATCACAGAAAGAAGGGTTTATCGAAAGAGTGGGTATTGCTTCCTTTGCCGCAAGGCGGAAAACCAGCCAGAATCGCGCGTTTTTGCGAGGCCGTGTTTTTCCGTTACAGCGCGGACAAAGCGAGGCAGTATGCGTCCACTCTTTTTGATTGCTTATTGGGGAGATTGACGGTGAAAAAAGGCCAGGGTGGGGCGTCCCTCAGGGACGCGCAAAAGGCCGCGGATCGTGTGGCGCAGCAGCTGGGGTTTGAGCTTGTGGAAGTAACCCTGCAAAAGGAACCCGACGGCATGGCGCTGTGCATCTATGTCGATAAGGACGGCGGCATCACGCTGGATGACTGCGAGCGCTTTCACAAGGCCGTGCAGCCTCTGCTGGATGATATCTTATATGATTATCTGGAGGTCTCCAGCCCCGGGGCGGACCGGCCCATCAAAACCCAGCGCGACTTTGAAAAGCACAGGGGAGAGCCGGTGGAAATCAATCTCTACTCAAAGCTGGACGGCGTAAAGCGCTTTATCGGCACGCTGGACGCTATGAACGATACCGAGGTAACCATCACAGAGGAAGGTAGCGGCGCCCGCACCTTTTTACGCAAGGCCGTTGCCCTGATCAAGCCTGTGGTGTCTGTGGAAGACGAAGAAGAATAGATGGAATAGGAGTTTTGAAGTATGGCAGCAAAAAAGACGCAAAGTGAAAATCGTGAAAAAGAAATTATCAACGCGGTACACATGCTCGCTGCGGAAAAAGATATCAGCGAGGATTTGCTGTTCAACGCGATTGAAGAGGCCCTCAAGGCCGCCTATAAGCGCAATGTTGCGCGGTTTGAAGCGCCGCCGGCCAACCTGTCGGTAACGCTGGACCGCCGCACCGGCGTAGCGCAGGTATTTGCGCGCAAGCTGATTGTGGACGAGGTGGAGGATCCCTCCGTGCAGATTACGCTGGAGGAAGCCCGCAATATCCGTCCCGATTATCAGGAGGGCGATATTGCCGAGATCGACGTTACGCCTACCGGCTTTTTGCGCACCGCCGCGCAGACCGCCAAGCAGGTGATCATTCAGCGTATCCGCGAGGCCGAGCAGGGCAAGATTTACGATGAGTATTCCGAAAAGGAAAACGAAATCCTCACCGCCATCGTGCAGCGCGTGGAAACCAACGCCGTTTATGTAGAGCTGGGCCGTACCGAGGGTATCTTGGAGCGCAGCGAGTGGATTCCCGGCGAGGAATACCACTCCGACGACCATATCAAGGTCTATGTGCTGGAGGTCAACCGCTCCGGCCGCGAGATGATCCGTGGGCCGCAGGTGCGTGTCAGCCGCGTACATCCCGGCCTGGTCAAGCGCCTGTTTGAGATGGAAGTGCCGGAGATCGCCGCGGGCGTGGTGCAGGTAAAATCCATCGCGCGCGAGGCCGGCAGCCGCACCAAGATGGCCGTGTACTCCACCGACGCCGTGATCGATCCCGTCGGTGCGTGCGTAGGCCCGCGCGGCAACCGCGTGGACAGGGTTGTGGCGGAGCTGAAGAACGAGAAGATCGATATCATCAAGTGGTCGCCCGATCCGGCGGAGTTTATCGCCAACGCGCTCAACCCCGCGCATGTGCTCAGCGTGTTTGTGGCCGAGGAGGAAAAAGCCTGCCGTGTGGTCGTGCCGGACAACCAGCTCAGCCTCGCGATCGGCAAGGAAGGGCAAAACGCCCGTCTGGCCGCCAAGCTGACCGGCTGGCGTATCGATATCAAGAGCCAGTCGCAGGCTGTGGAAATGTTTGAAATGCCGCAAGAGGCTTATGAAGAGCCGCTGGGCTTTCAGGAATATGTCGAGGATCCGGATGCCACGTTTGATCCCGAAGTGGGAATTCCCGAACTGGCAGACATTGATCTGGATCAGGACGACGAGGACGATACCCTGTAATCAAGGCAGGCAAGGAGTGTGCGGATGCCGCAGAAACCCCGTAAAGTTCCCATGCGCATGTGCGTAGGCTGCCGCGAGATGAAACCCAAACGCGAGCTGCTGCGCGCGGTGCGTACGCCGGAGGGCGAAGTTGTGCTGGATGAAACCGGCAAAAAGGCCGGCCGCGGCGCTTATGTATGTTTTAATGCCGCCTGCCTGCGCCGCGCACTCAAGCAAAGGCAGCTGGACCGTGCGCTGGAGACGCGCCTGAGCGAGGAAACCGTACAGGCGCTTACCGATACGATGGAACAGCTTTTAAGCAGGGAGGACACGCCTTGACGGAACAAGAGGCAGGAAAGATCAAGGGCTTTTTGGGACTGTGCTGCCGTGCGGGGCAGGTAATTTTCGGCCAGGACGCCTGCGTGGACGCCATACGTAAAAAGACGGCCGCTATCGTGCTGATCGACGACAGCAGCACGGAAGGATCCAAAAAACGCTTCCGCAATGCTTGTTTCAGCCATCATGTTCCGCTATATGGTTTGCCGGAGGGCTTCATTGCCCAGGCAACCGGCAGGGATGGCCGCAGGGCCGCCGCCATACGGCATGGAACCATGGCCGGAAAACTAGAGGAACTCATGGGCAAGCAACCCATGGCAGAAAACCGTCAGAGTAATACGAATGAAAGTGCAGATATTGCGGGGGTGCAAGCGGTAAAATGACCAAAACCAATCTCAAAGATGCAACCAAGGATCTTCTCCAAAGCTCGGAAACCGTGATGGAAAGCGTTGCGGATGTCCGCAAGGGCACGGATGTATTGATGCACATGCTGCGCAAGCTGGAAAACCAATACGTGCGCGAAGAGGAAATCCGCAGGGAAGAGGAAATGCAGGCCGAGCAGGAACGCTTGGCCCAGACGCATACCAAGGCATATACCATGCCCGATACCGAGGAAGAGGCAGCGGAGAAACCGGCGGATAGAAAACCGGCCAAAGAGGCGCCCATGGCAAAGCCTGAGGAAGCGTCCCAGGAGGCTGTTAAAGAAGCCCAGCCGAAAACCGAGGAAAAACCGGCCGTGAAGCCAGCACCGGAGGAACAGCCACAGGCGCAACAGGCTCAACAGCCGGAGAACAAAGCGGAAGAAGCACCCGCCCCGCAGGCAGAAGCGCCGCGGCAACAGGCAGCTGCACCGAGTGCGCAGATGGAAACGCCGAGCGCACAGGCAGTTGCGCCTCGTGCGCAAGCGGCGGAACCGAGCACACAGACGGCAGCGCCTCGTTCGCAGGCGGCAGCGCCTCGTCCGCAGGCGGCAGCGCCGCGCCCGCAATCGGCGCCGGCAAATGCCCAGGGTCCGTATGGCCGTCCGGCGAATCCGCAACGGCCGTATGGCCGTCCGGCGAACCCGCAGCAGGGCCCGTATGGCCGTCCGGCGAACCCGCAACAAGGTCCGTATGGCCGTCCGGCGAACCCGCAACGGCCGTATGGCCGTCCGGCAAACCCGCAGCAGGGCCCGTACGGTCGTCCGGCAAATCCGCAGCAGGGCCCGTATGGCCGTCCGGCAAACCCGCAACGGCCGTATGGCCGTCCGGCGAACCCGCAGCAGGGCCCGTACGGTCGTCCGGCAAATCCACAGCAAGGTCAGTATGGCCGTCCGGCGAATCCGCAGGGCCAGTATGGCCGTCCCGCAGGCACACAGGGTGCCCGTCCCGTGGCGCCCGCTGCCCGCGCATCCAAAACAGCGGAGCTGGCACCGGCTGCCGGTAAGGAACGCGTAAGCAATTACGATCCGAACAAGAAAAGTTATACAAATCGCCGCAGGGACGCCGAGCGGACCAATAAAAACCGCAAGCATATGTCCCGCCAGAGCGTCCGCGGCGGGTATGAGGATGATGTCATCCGCGGCGGCCGCCGTGCGCGCGCCAAGAAGCCCAGCGCACAGCAGATGATGGCGCCGATCAAAATCGAAAAAGCCGTAATGAACGCGGAAACCATTACCGTAAAAGACCTGACCGAGCGTATCGGCAAGCCCGCAGGCGAAATTTTGAAAAAGCTTCTGCTGCTGGGCATGATGGCCAATATCAATTCTGAGCTCGATTATGACACCGCGGGCCTCGTGTGTTCCGAATTCGGCGTTGAGCTGGAAAAGAAGCTGGACAGGACGGCCGAGGATGCCTTGACCGAAACCGATGTGGAAGACGCGGAAGAAGATCTGGTGCCGCGTCCGCCGGTTATCACCATCATGGGCCACGTCGACCACGGCAAAACCTCACTGCTGGATTATATCCGCAATACCAAGGTTACCCAGGGCGAAGCCGGCGGTATTACGCAGCATATCGGCGCTTATACCGTGGATATCGACGGCAATACCATTACATTTTTGGATACGCCCGGCCACGAAGCGTTTACCGCAATGCGCGCCCGCGGCACACAGTCTACCGATATCGCCGTGCTGGTGGTCGCTGCGGACGACGGCGTAATGCCGCAGACCGTTGAATCGATCAACCATGCCAAGGCGGCGGATGTGCCCATTATCGTTGCCATCAACAAGATGGACAAGGAAAACGCCAATCCCGAGCGCATCAAGCAAGACCTGACCGCCTACAACCTCGTGCCGGAAGAATGGGGCGGCGATACCATTATGGTACCCGTCAGCGCTATTACGGGCGAAGGTGTGGATACCCTATTGGAGATGATCCTGCTGCAGGCCGAGGTGCTGCAGCTGCGCGCCAACCCCGACCGCATGGCCAAGGGCGTGATCATCGAAGCAAAGCTGGACAAGGCACGCGGACCGTTGGCTACGGTGCTGCTGCAAAACGGTACGCTGCATGTGGGCGACAACGTAGTCGTCGGCACGGCCAGCGGCCGTGTGCGCGCCATGATCAACGACCGCGGCGAGCGTGTGGATGAAGCCGGCCCCTCCATGCCTGTGGAGGTAATGGGTTTCTCCGAAGTACCGACCGCGGGCGACGATATGATGGCTGTTACCGATGACCATCTGGGCCGCCAGGTAGTACAGGAGCGCATGGACAAGCTCAAGGCCGCCCGTGCCGCCAGCGCCCAGAAGGTAACGCTGGATAACCTGTTCACCCAGATTGACCAGGGCAAGATGGTAAACCTGAACCTGATTATCAAAGCCGATGTGCAGGGCTCGGTGGAAGCGGTTAAGCAGGCGCTGGAGAATCTGTCCAACGACCAGATTACCGTGCGCGTGCTCCATTCCGGCGTCGGCGCTATCACCATGCATGATGTCAACCTGGCCTCGGCGTTTGAAGCGATTATCATCGGCTTTAACATCCGCCCCGATGCCAACGCACGCACCACCGCCGAAAAGGAAGGCGTGGATATCCGCCTGTACCGCATCATTTATCAGGCGATCGAGGATGTGGAAAAGGCCATGAAGGGCCTGCTGGAGCCCGAGTTCAAGGAGACCTTCCTTGGCCAGGCGGAAATCCGCAATGTATTCCGCGTTACCGGTGCCGGTACCATTGCCGGCTGCTATGTAACCGACGGCAAGCTGCAGCGCAACGCGCAGGTACGCCTGCTGCGGGATAATGTGGTCGTATTCGAAGGCAAGCTTTCTTCCCTCAAACGCTTTAAGGACGACGCCAAGGAAGTGGCCCAGGGCTTTGAGTGCGGCGCCAGCCTGGATGGATATAACGATATCAAGGAAGGCGACGTCATCGAGTGCTTCATTATGGAAGAAATCGAACGGTAGTGACAGGCAAATGATGACGAAACCGCCTGCACGCTTGCGATTGTATTTCCGTCAGCTTGGGCCTGCAAAAGCTTTGTCGTAGCGCTGCTGCTACTGCGGCTTTCGCAGACCCAATCTGACAAAAATGCAACTCGGCATTGCGCAGCGTCTTTATTCATCATTTACCTGAGACGTGCTTACCCAAGCATGATATAACTGCTTCACGATGCAAGAGCTTGGACTACGTATAAGGTGATGGATAGATATTGAACAATCAACGTATTGACCGGATCAACGAAGAGGTGAAGCGCCATGTGGACGCCATCCTCCGCGAAGAGCTGCACGATCCGCGCATCAAGGGGACCTTCAGCGTAACCCGTGCCGATGTGACGCGGGATTTGCGCTACGCAAAAATCTATATCAGCGTTCTCAAGCCCGAGGATCGCGCGCCCATGATGGAAGCGCTGAAAAAAGCGTCCGGCTTTGTGCGCAGCAGGCTGGGCAAGCGGATGATTATCCGGTACGCACCCGAAATCCTGTTTGAAGAGGATAACAATATCGAGTACGGCATCCATATAGCCGATGTGCTTAAAAAGGTGCAGGCGGAAGAAGGCTCCCATGAAAGCGAGTAACCGCGGGCAAATGCGCGCCCTGCTGGCCGCGATTGACGCGGCCCGTTTTGTTTGCATTTTTCCGCATATCGACCCCGACGGCGATACGCTGGGCAGCGCGCTGGCGCTGCAAAGCCTGATAAAGCGCATGGGCAAGCCTGTGCAGATTGTGCTTGCCGCGCCGCCGCCCGACCGGCTGAATTTTATGCCGGGCTTTGATACGATTGCCGATCCGGCTTCCGCTGCGTCCTGTAAGGACGGACTGGCGATTGCCGTGGACGTGAGCACGATCGAGCGGATGGGTCCGGCGCAGGCGCTGTTCCAATCGGCGCAGGTTACCGCACAGCTGGATCACCACGAGACAAACCCGCGATTCGCGCAGATCAACATTGTCGAGGGCGACGCGCCTGCTACCGCGTCCGTTATCTTTGCGCTTTTCAAGGCGCAGAAACTATCCCTGCAAGCGGATGAAGCGACAAATTTATATATCGGGCTTTCCACCGATACGGGCAATTTCATGTTCCGCAACACCGATGCCGAGTCGTTTCGCATAATGGCGGCGCTGATGAAGGCGGGCTTGAATATCAGCCATTATTCGCGGCTGCTGTTTTTGCGCAAGGAGCGGGAACACATCGCGCTGCTGGGCAAAGCGCTGCCTACGCTGCGCTATGCGGCCGGCGGCAAGGTGGCCGGCATGATCCTTGATTACGATACGCTTACGCAGGTGGATCCCACCGGCCAGCACTGCGAAGGAATTGTCAACTATGCCATCAATACCAAAGGCGTACGGCTGGCGTATCTGGCGCGCGAGGCGCAAAAAGGCCAGATCAAGTGCTCGCTGCGCGCTCTGCCGCCCTATCGGGTGGACGAGGTTGCACTGCTGCACGAGGGCGGCGGGCACAAGTTGGCGGCGGGCTGCACGCTGCGAATGCCGCTTACGGATGCCGCCGATTTGCTGGAGGCGGAGCTCATTACGGCCTGCGCGGAGGCGGATGCCCTTGCATAGTGAAGCGGATAAACCTGCATACAGTGGGTTTTTGAATATACTCAAACCGCCGGGAATGACCTCGGCGCGGGCGGTTGCCTATGTGCGCAGCCGCCTGAACGGCGCAAAGGTTGGGCATGCGGGCACGCTGGACCCCGAAGCGGCGGGCGTATTGCCGCTGATGATCGGCAAGGCGGCCCGCTTGTTTGATGAACTGCAAAACGATCAAAAAGCTTATATTGCGGAAATCGCCTTTGGCGCAGCCACCGATACGCAGGACGCGCAGGGAACGGTGGTGCAAACCGGCACGAATATCCCCACCGAAGCGCAGCTTAGTGCATTGCTGCCGACCCTGATCGGAGAAGTGCAGCAGCTGCCGCCGATGTACTCCGCACTGAAGCAAAACGGCAGACGCCTGTACGACCTGGCACGTGAAGGCAAAACCGTGGAGCGCAAGCCGCGCACCATGACCTTGTTTTCCGCTTCGCTGCTGGGATTTACTTCCGAAAACACCGCGCTGATCCGCCTGCGGTGCTCCAAAGGCTTTTATGTGCGCACCCTGTGCCATGATATCGGCAAAAAGCTGGGCTGTCCCGCGCATATGCGCTTTTTGCTGCGCACCGCGTCGGGTATATTTACCGTCGATACCGCCAATACGCTGGAGGAGATCGACCGCGCCGCAAAGGACGGCAGCCTGCCGTCCCTGCTCGTGCCCATGGATGCGGTGCTTGCGCATCTGCCGTATGCGGAGGTGCCCAAACGGCTGCTAAAACCATTTCAAAACGGTGTGCCGCTGCCGTTAAGCGCGTTTTCGGAACTTGCTGATACGGCGCAGGATACCCGCGTACAGCTGCGCGTTGGCGGAAAAACCGCCGCGATTGCATACGTGCATAACGATACCCTCAAGCCTGCCACCTGGCTGGCCGAATAAACGGAGGCGTACATGCGGATTTGTGGTAACGATACCCTGCATACGGAGGCATCGGTGCTGGTGCTGGGAATGTTCGACGGCGTGCACCGGGGCCATCAGGCACTGATGCAAAAGGCGCGCGCACTGGCGGATGAATGGGATATCCCCATGGTGGTCATGACGTTTGACCGTCATCCGCTCAGCCTGATTGCGCCCGCCATGGCGCCGCCGATGCTCACCACGCCGGAGGAACGCCTGCGCCTGATGGAAGAGCAGGGTGCGGATATCGTGTGCGTAATTCCGTTTACCGAAACGGTGCGGGAAATCGCGCCCGAGGAATTTGTCAGGCTGTTGGTGGCAAGATGGCATCCCAAAGCGATAGTAATCGGTTACAACTATAATTTCGGCAGGCACGGCAAAGGCACGCCCGATACCATGCGCCGCCTCGGCGGAGCCGCGGGCTTTGAAACCGTCGTCGTACCGGAGGTGCGCATACAGGGCGAAACGGTCAGCTCCACCCGCATCCGGAAACTGCTCACGGAAGGAAATACGGCGGAAGCGGAACGCCTGCTGGGACACCCGTATCGGCAGAAAACGCCGTAAAGAAACGCTGAAATACCGGTTTACAAAACCATATCCCCGTGTTACAATATCAGATGTGCGTAAAGCATGAGAACCGTGTGCGCAGACGTACGACTGCCAACGGCGGACTATGTGCGCGGCGATTACCAAATTCAAGGAGGCAACCAACCCATGGACAAACAAAAGACGATTGAAACCTACGCCCGGCATGAAGGCGATACCGGATCCCCCGAGGTGCAGGTCGCGATCCTCACAGAGCGGATCAATCACCTCAACGAGCACCTTAAAATCAACAAGAAGGATCACCATTCCCGTCGCGGACTGCTCCTGATGGTTGGTAAACGAAGGGGACTGCTTAACTACCTCAAGAAAACCGACATTGAGCGCTATCGTGAACTAATCGCTCGACTGGGATTGAG
>DAOPIR010000068.1:0-13478 GCA_035399245.1 Candidatus Limiplasma sp. | reverse complement strand
AGGTATTTACCCTGTGCAGCGCGCTGGGCACCCCCATTCTACGCATGACGCGCCATGAGGATGATTTGGAGCAGATCTTCCTGCAGGCCATTGCCGAGTAGGGGGCGATAGAATGAAAACGATTTATAAACGTGAATTTTTAAGCTATTTCCGCACACCGATCGGCTATGTGTTCATCGGTGTATTTTCTGCGCTGTCCAGCGTGATTTTCTATCTGAACAACCTATCCGCGCTGTCGGGCGAGATTCTTATATTTCTTTCACAGCTGACACTGCTGGTCATGCTCCTTTCTCCGCTGCTGACCATGCGGCTGATCAGCGAGGACTCGCAGAAGCATGCCGAAAAGCTGCTGCTTTCCAGCCCCGTGCCGCTGCCCTCTATTGTGCTGGGCAAATATCTGGCGGCTGCCTCGGTGATGCTGATTGCGATCGCGCTGACCAACGTATGCACCGTGATCATCATGATCTACGGCACGGCTTTCGCGGGCGAATGGTTTGTGGGGTACCTAGGCTTCACGCTGCAGGCACTCAGCTTTCTGGCGGTGGATATGTTCCTCACCTGTTTTGCGCGCAATCAGGTATCCGCGGCGCTGCTGGCGTTTGCGGGCAATCTGATGCTGTGGATACTGGATCTGCTTGCCGATGCGATTCCGGTCGATTTTATTTCCAATACGCTGGGCTTTATGAGCCTGTATGACCGGTATGAGCCCTTCATTATCGGGCAGCTGAGCTTTGCGAGCCTGACGTTCTTTATCACGTTTATCGCTCTGTTTGTAATCGCCACCATGCGCCTGCTGGACGCGAGACGCTTCTCGCAGGGAGGCGCGGCATGAAAAAGATCAAACAGGCGTTCCATCGTTTCTTTGCCATTTTCCGCAAACCCAAGTGGCGTTTTGGTGCTTACAGCGCGCTGGTTATGCTGCTGCTGATCGCCATCGGCGTACTGGTCACGATCGGTATCGACAGCCTGGAAACCACCTACGGCTGGCGCAAGGACTACTCCTTCAACGGCTACACCGCCACCAGCGAGGATACGCAGGCGGCGCTGGATACGCTGACCGAGCCGATCACCCTGTATCTTCTGTATCAGTCCGGCGATATGGACAGCGAGCTGTATGAAGTGCTGATGCAATACCATTATTTGTGTGACCTGGTTACCGTAACGCCGATCGACTTGGCCAAGAACCCGGGCTTTGTATCGCTGTTTGAAGGCGATTTGCAAACCTCCGTTACCGCGGACAGCGTGGTGGTCAGCTGCGAGGCCACGGGCCGCTATAAAATCCTGAGCTATGAGGATTTTATTACGCAGGGCTATAACATCGATACCGGCTCGTTTGAAATTGCAGGTCTCGCCTACGAAAAAAATGTCACCGAAGCCATCCTCTACGTTTCGCAGACCGATGTGCCCGTGATCGGCATCTTGCAGAGGCACGGCGAGCTTTCCACCGACACCCTGGCTACCTTTACCGATTTTCTTAAATCCAACAGCTATGACGTGCAGACGGTAGACCTGATTGCCGGCGACACGCTGGACGATATCGATCTGCTGCTGATCGCCGATCCGTACAAGGATTTTTCGCAGAGCGAAATCGATACCCTGCAAGCCTTTGCACAGGAAGGCGGCAACTTCTTCGTGATGCGCGACTATACCGCCCCGACCGATCTGACCAACTATTTTTCGCTGCTGCGCAACTACGGCGTGGTACCGCTGGATGGGATTGTGGTCGCCTCGGAAGAAGATTCCGGCAGCTATTACAGCGAGCGCATCAACCTGATTCCCTATTTCAATAGCATGGATATGACCCTGCCGCTGATCGCGTCCAATACGGATGTCCTGATGCTGGCCGGTGCCAGCGCGTTTGAAACGCCTGACGACAGCGACGCCTCGCTTTCCTCGGCCACAGTGCTGAAATCCGGCGTCAATGCCTATCTGCGCAGCCTTACCGACAACAATGGCTCCATCGACTATCAGGAAGGCGATCCCACCGGCGAGTTTTCGCTGGCCATCCTCTCGGCGCGCATGCACGCAAACGGCAATATCAGCCGGATGTTTGCCATCGGCAATTCCACTATTTTCACAGACGAATACATGTACCAGATGACGTATAATCAGGAATTTATTTTACAGCTGATGAGCGAGCTGCTGCCGCAAAAGAGCGTTTCGCTGGACATCATCGCCAAAACCGCGCTGCGTCCGGAGCTTACCGTGCAAAGCACGGGTCCGGCCATCGCGCTGCTTGCGGCACTGCCGGCCTTGATCTTCCTGCTTGCGCTGTTCGTGCTTATGCCCAGGCGCAACCGATAATCAGAGGAGGACGGTACTTGGATAAGCCTGAAAAAAAGGGATTTCGTCGCTTTGTTCCGCTGCTTATACTGATTGGCGTGCTGCTGCTGGCCATCGCGTTTGTGCTGTTGCTGCCCGTTATTAAAAACACCTTCCCCGCGGATAACGCGGCGTCGACCTCTTCCACCGCAACCACCTACACCCTGATCGCGCAGGAGGATTCCCAAACGCTGGACACCATTACTGTTTCCCATGCGGATGGGGACAGCTATACGCTTGCATATCAGGACGGCATGCTCGCGCTTGTGCTTGACAACGGCGAAACCGAGCTCATCAACGATTCCTATACCGACAGCATCATCAAGTACGCCACACAGGTATATATCATGGAAACCGTGGTGGAGGACGAAAGCGAGTATCTGGAAAACCTGCCCGATATGGGGCTGGATCCGCCGCAGATCGAAGTGGTCAGCACATTCACGGACGGAAGCGCTATCACGATTGACCTTGGCTATAACCTCAATACGACCACCGAATACTATTTCCGGTGGTCGGGCGACAGCGCGATTTATTTTTGCAATTCCTCCGTATATCAAACCTTTGAATACACTGCCGATATGCTGCTGACGATTGATCAGCCGTCCGTGCTTTCCACGCTTGTCGAGCGCATCAGCATTTTGCCGCACGGGGAAGACGCCATTGTATGCACCTTTGAAACAGACGAAAACGATACCGTTACCGGCACGCTCCAAAGCCCGTTTGTATACCCGATGGATCAGAACGCTGCCGATACCCTGCTCACCGCCGCTGAAAACTTCCGCCTTGGAACGCGCGTAGGCGCCGTGACTGATGAAAACAGCGCGGACTACGGCTTTGATTCTGCGCAGGTGGTGATCAAGATCGCGCAGCGCGAAGGGCTGTATTCCACAACCGATTCCGACGGCGTGCTGCAAACCTATACCGTGCCTGCCTCCGACTTAACGCTGACCATCGGTGATCAGGAAGGCGAGTTTTTCTATTATTGTGAAGTGGACGACTTCTGCTATCGCGTTTCCAGCTTTTTGATCGCGTCGTTCCTGCATGCGGACGCAATGAACTACGTCACGCTCCAGCCGGCCGATCTCGGCGATGCCGTTCTCCAGAGCATCACGCTGCAAACCGGCGACGGCACCTTAAATATCCGCGCTACCTACACCGAAAGCGTATTGCCCAACAACGAACTGGAAACCGATGAAAACGGCGATATCGTATACACCACGGAGATTACCGCCAACGGGGAGGCGATCACCGAAGAGGCGTTTGACGATTTTATGTCCCGCCTTGCGCAGATGACCGTATCCGGCAAGCTGAGCAGCGTATCGGAGCCCGATGGCACGCCGAAATGGCAGATGATCCTGACCACTACGCAGGGTAAAACACGCACGCTGACCGCGTATACGATGGACTCCTTCAGCGATATGCTGGCGGTGGACGGCGTTGCGATGCACTATATCAACAACGAAGCGCTGGAAATCGCTATGGGCGACTTCGCAGCGCTTCTTACACAGACGGATACGCAATAATCCCTATTCGCTTCTGCTTTGTATAAAGGCAACAATCGCATCGGCTGCGGTTTGCGGCGTAAAGCCCACAGTGTTGAACATCAGGTTATAATTGGAGCGATGTCCCCAGTTGCCGTCGGCAAAAAAGTTGTAATATCCCTGCCTCTGCTTATCCCGTTTATGCACCAGATCCTTGGCTTCCGCCTTGGATAGCCCCCGCTTTTTCATCGTGCGTTCAATCCGCGCGTCAACGTCGGCATACAGAAACAGGCTGATCATATTAGGCTGCCCCTTGAGCACATAGTTGGCGCAGCGGCCCACAATCACGCACGGTCCCTGTGCGGCAACCCGTGATATTGCTTGGAACTGCGCCATAAAAATACGGTGGTTCAGCGGCATCTCATCCGATATGCTGGGCTGCGCCATGTCGCTTACGCCCATGGTCATCGCAAACAGATAGCTGGACACAGGCTTTTCGTCCTGATTTTCAAACAGTTCCTCGCAGATTCCGCTCTCTTTGGCGGCAAGGGAAAGAATCTCCTTGTCGTAAAACGGAATCCCCAGCTTTTCGGCCAGCGCTTTTCCGATATCGCCGCCGCCGCTCCCATACTCGCGCCCGATTGTGATAATTGATTTTCCGGCATCCATGGCTGTCACATCCCCCGTCGGCATGATGTTCTGGCTATTGAATTGCATGTATATGCATTATACAATACCGGCCCGAGAAAAGCAAATCCACACGGCATTTTCCTGCATTTTTTATTTGATTTTCGGGAAACGGCGACAAGCCGGCTTACTATTTTTCACTCGTTTTCATATTGCTCCATCAAGCCGTTGACTCCCAGCATCGCAATCACGCTGATAGTTCTGGAAAGCTCCTCAAGCGATCGCTCCCTGGAGGAATTAAACCAATTTTGGAATACCGCAAGCATACCGGCTATGATAAAATTGGAAATCGCGTCCATGGTAAACAAGTCCACATGAATCTGATCGGCAAGGGAATGTTTTAGGGATTCCTTCATTTCCTGAACAATCTTTGAAACAAGGCTGGAGTTTTTGTTGATCTGCATCAGGTCGCCGTAAAACTCGATATTGCTGTTGATGATCGCCGTCAGCTTTTCAAACGCATCATTGGGATTTTTGATGCAATGGTTCAAGTCTACGCCGCGCAGCAGCTCGCTGAACTCGGATACGATATCGTTTTCAATTTCATCTACCACCTGATATACACCGGAATAGTGTGCGTAAAAGGTTTTCCGGTTAATGTCCGCCTTTTCGGCAATATCCTTGATGGTTATTTCCTGCAGTTCTTTTTTGGAAAGCAGTTCGGCAAACGCATTGCGGATTGCTTTTTTTGTCTTCAAAACACGCCGATCCGTCTTTTTTTCGCTCATTCTCTCATACCTTCTCAATAATCACACAGTTTCGAGCGGTTCTGTTGCTTATTCCACAATACCGATAAATCCTGTCCATTGCCATTCCTGAACGACAACATTATAATACACAAGTGAGGCATAAGTCAAGTTTAGGGTTTATACCTACTATGTTGCTAAAGCTTCCATGTACCTTCCCAGCCGTGTTCAAGAATAACGAAAGGAAGAACGATCACTATGTGTATTCAATGGTTAAAGAAAACCGCCAAAGCATTCGGCACGAAGCAGGTGCTGAAATACATGAACCGCGACCCGGAAACAAATATCCCCAAAATTTTAAATTGGCTGGAAAAGCATGACCGGGGCGGAAGCATGACGCATCAGGTACAGCTGGTGCGCGAAGCTTTCAACAATAAAGACAGCAACTGGCATAAGCTGGTTGCAAGCCTGTGGACGGACATTGATGACGGCATGCGCCTGAAGCTGTTTGAAACCTTCCTCATCAACGTCAACATCATCGGCGGGCCCAAGCAAAAGGAAACCTCTCTGAAAAACGACTGTAACGTTCCCTGGGCTATCCTGATGGATCCAACCTCCGCGTGCAACCTGCACTGTACCGGCTGCTGGGCTAACGAATACGGCGGCAAGTGGAACCTTACCTTTGAGGAACTGGACAATATCATCCAGCAAGGCAAGGCCATGGGCACGTACTTTTATATTTTCTCCGGCGGCGAACCCACCGTGCGCAAGGACGATATTATCCGCCTGTGCGAAAAGCATCAGGACTGCGCGTTTCTGGCGTTCACCAACGGCACGCTGTTTGATGAAGCTTTTGCCGATGAAATGCTGCGCGTAAAGAACTTTGTGCCGGCTATCAGCGTTGAGGGCTTTGAAGAAGCCACCGACAGCCGCCGCGGCAAGGGCACCTACCAAAAGGTCATCGAAACCATGAAGCTTCTGCAGCGTAAAAAGCTGCCCTTTGGCCTTTCGCTTTGCTACACCTCCGCCAATACCGAAGTCATCGGCAGCGATGCCTATATTGACGAGATGATCAAGCTCGGCGCGAAGTTCGCGTGGTTCTTCACCTATATCCCCGTCGGCGCGGACGCTGTGCCCGAGCTGATGGCCACCGCCGAGCAGCGGCATTATATGTACGATACTATCCGCCGCTGGCGCAAGGAAAAGGAAATCTTCACGCTGGATTTCTGGAACGACGGCGAGTACGCGGGCGGCTGCATTGCCGGCGGGCGGCGCTACCTGCACATCAATGCCAACGGCGATATCGAGCCTTGTGCGTTCACCCATTATTCCGATTCCAACATCCGGCAGCAGACCCTGCTGGAAGCCTTAAAACGCCCCCTGTTTATGCAGTATCACAAAAACCAGCCGTTCAACAAGAACATGCTTATGCCGTGTCCGCTGCTGGATAACTACGGCAAGCTGGCTGAAATGGTAGATGCCGCCGGCGACGCCAAATCCACCGACCAGCTCAATCCCGAGGACGTGCATGATCTGTGCGCCAAGTGCAAGAAAGCCTCCGAATGCTGGAAGCCCGTTGCCGATGAGATTTGGGCAAAGACGCCGCCGAGCGCACGCAAGCCCCTGCGAAAGTAAACCATATCAACAGACCGCCGATTCGCAATAGGATCGGCGGTCTGTTTTATTATCTTTGCCTGCCTATTTGCTTTGGCAAATCATCGGCAGGTTTTTTGCATAAGGCGGACGGACAATACCGCGGTCGGTGATGATCGCCGTAACCAGCGGATGGTCGGTTACATCAAACGCGGGATTGTATACCTTTACGCCTTTAGGCGTCATGGGCTTTTGGTACCACAGCGAGGTCACCTCTTCGGGCGCTCGCTGTTCGATCGGGATATCGGCGCCGGATGCAATGCTCAGATCGATGGTGGAGGTCGGTCCCAGCACATAGAACGGAATGCCGTAATGCTTTGCGAGGATTGCTACGCCCGAGGTACCGATCTTGTTGCACACGTCGCCATTGCCAGCCACGCGGTCGCAGCCCACCAGCACGGCCTGTATCCAGCCGTTTTTCATCACCTGCGAAGCCATATTATCACAGATTACCGTCACATCCACATCATCTGCGGCAAGCTCAAAGGCCGTCAGGCGCGCGCCCTGCAGCAGCGGCCGTGTTTCATCGGCATACACCTGAAAACACATGCCGCGCTCCCGCCCCAGGTGGATGGGTGATAACGCCGTGCCGTATTTAGAGGTTGCCAGCTGCCCCGCGTTGCAGTGGGTGAGGATACCGTCTCCGTTCTTCAGCAGCGAAAGGCCGTACTCCCCGATGCGGCGGCACATCTCGATATCCTCATGATAGATTGCCATGCATTCGTCATGCAGCGCCGCTTTGATGCGTGCAACCGGCAGTTTCTTGTGCTGCCAGGCAGCGGATTGCATACGGTCCAGCGCCCACGTGAGGTTCACTGCCGTCGGGCGTGCGCCTGCCAGATAGTCTTTGGCGGTTTTAAGCTCCTCGGCAAATTGCTCAAACGTACAGGCCGTGCTCTGCTTTGCCGCCAGATACAATCCAAAGCCGGCGGCGACGCCGATCGCCGGTGCTCCGCGCACCTGCAGGCTGCGGATGGCATTGAATATATCCGCCTGTGTGTGCAGGCGCAGCATCTTTACCTCGTTTGGCAGCTTTGTCTGGTCAACAATCACCAGCGCGCTGTCCGCATCATCCAGCGTCACGGTTTCATAGGGCAGAATATCTCTCATGATTTCATCCTCTTTAACGCTTCTTTCTTGTGACAGTATACCATTTTTCACACACTGCCTCAATGTGTAATCCACCGTTATCCATTTTCATCCGCCCGGGAAAATGGTACAATACAAAAAAGCATATTCGTTGGGAGGATGCCTCTATGCAAATCCCGCAAGCCGTTTCGGTTCGCCAGGAGACTCTCGTCATTCCTACCTATGCCGTATACCCGCCTGAAATTGCTCCGCTGTTTATTGAAAAGCGGGCCTATCAGGGCAGCAGCGGCAAGGTATATCCGCTGCCGGTGATTGAAAAGATCGCCGACGAAAAACACGATATGCCCTATGAAGCGCTCATTCTGGAAAACGAATATCTTGCCGTCACCATCCTGCCGCAAATCGGCGGGAAAATTCATCGCGCTTATGATAAAACCAACGGCTACGATTTTGTATACCATAACCATGTCATCAAGCCCGCGCTGGTTGGGCTGGCCGGCCCCTGGGTGTCCGGCGGGATCGAGTTCAACTGGCCGCAGCATCACCGGCCGACCACATTCTCCGAGGTGGATCATCTGACGGAAACCCATGCGGACGGCTCCTGCTCGGTGGTTGTCGGCGAGATTGATCCGATGTACGGCACCAAAAGCACGGCAAAAATCACGCTGTATCCCGGCAAAGCTTACATCGAAATTCGCGGGCAGCTGTACAATCCCACAGGCTTTGCGCAGTCCTTTCTGTGGTGGGCCAACCCCGCGGTGCCTGTAAACGACCACACCTGCTCCGTATTTCCGCCGGATGTCAACGCCGTGATGGATCACGGCAAGCGCGCGGTATCCACCTTTCCCATCGCCACAGGCGAGTATTACAAATACGATTATTCCGCGGGCGTGGATATCTCCCGCTACAGGAACATCAAGGTGCCGACCTCCTATATGGCGGCTTCCTCCGCGTATGATTTTGTCGGCAATTACGATGAGTCGGTCGGTGCGGGGCTGCTGCACGTGGCGGACCACCATATCGCGCCCGGCAAAAAGCAGTGGACCTGGGGCAACGCTGATTTCGGCCGCACCTGGGACCGTAACCTGACCGATGCGGACGGCCCGTATATCGAGCTGATGACCGGCGTTTATACCGACAACCAACCTGATTTTACCTGGCTGAAGCCGCACGAGGAAAAAACCTTTACACAGGTTTTTATGCCATATCACGGCGTGGGGCGCGTGAGCAACGCCACGCGCGACGCGGTACTCGGCGCCGTCCAGACAGAAGCCGGTGTGGAAGTGAAAGTCTATGCCACCGCCGTGCATCCGCAGGCCACCGTTATATTCACAGACGCAGAGGGAAAGCGGCATACACAAGCCGCCTCGCTTACCCCAGAAACATATTTCACCTGTGTTTTTGCCGATGCTGCGCTTGCAGACGGCGTTACAATCGCCGTAGTCGATGCAAAAGATACGTTATGCACCTACACGTATCAAGCCCCGTCGCCAAAGGCGATCCCTACACCCGCCCAAGCACTGAAAGCGCCGCGGAATTTATCCTCTGCAGAGGAGCTGTATCTGGCCGCCCAGCATCTGGAACAATACCGCCACGCGACGCGCGATCCCGCAGACTACTACGAGGAAGGTCTGCGCCGTGATCCCACCGACATCCGCCTGAACAACGGCTACGGTGTTCTGCTGATGAAACGCGGACGGATTACCGAGAGCATTCCGTATTTTCAGGCCGCTATTGCCAAACAAACGTGGAAAAACCCCAATCCTTATTATGGAGAATGCTATTATCATCTCGGGCTGGCAGCGTGGAAATCCGCGCAGCCGGATTTGGCATACGACGCCTTCTATAAGGCCGCCTGGAGCGCGGAAACCCAGAGCGTCGGGTTTTATTGCCTGGCCTGCCTGAGCGTGCGCCGGGGCGAGCGTGCCAAAGCGCTGGAATTTATTGAACAATCAATGCTGCGCAACTGGCATGATATGAATGCGCGGACGCTGAAAGCGGCATTGCTCCGCGCCGATCCGGCAAAACAGGACGCATGGATTGCCCAAAGTGAAGCCATTGATCCGCTTTGCATGAGTATCCAATATGAAAAGGCGCTTGCCGCGAACGATGTAGCGCCTTGGCTTGCGTTGATGCGCGCGCCCGCGTTCAACTATATCGAGCTTGCGATCTTATACATGCAGTTTGGCTTTACAAACGATGCGCTGCATATTCTCAAGTCGTGCCCTACTGCGCACCCGATGCTGTATTATCTGGCGGCTACGCTGGCGGACGATCCGGATTCATGGGTTCAAAAAGCCGAAGCGCCGCCTGTGGACGGCTGTAATCCCAGCCGGCTGGAAGAGCTGGCCGCGCTGCAGTTTGCCGTGAAAGCAACGCCGCATGCGGCCCATGCGCAGTATTATCTCGGCAATCTCTATTATGATAAAAAGCAATATGCACTTGCCATAGAGCACTGGTACGCCGCGCTGCAACAGCAGCCCGACTTTGCCATGTGCCTGCGCAATCTTTCCATTGCGGCCTGCAACAAGCAGCAGGACGCACCCAAGGCCATGGCTCTGATCAGCCGCGCCTGTGAACAGCTGCCTACCTATCCGCGCTTCTGGCTGGAGCGGGACCAGCTGGCGGCCAAAACAGCTTCTCCGGTTGCGGAACGTCTGGATACGCTGCAAGCCCATTTCGATGCTGTCTCCAAGCGTGATGATCTTATCCTGCGCTATATTGCGCTGTGCGGCTGTGCCGGTGATTACCAGGCAGCGCTGCAGCTGCTGAAAACGCACATCTTCCACCCATGGGAAGGCGGCGAGGGTAAGGTGAGCGCGCAGTATCGCTTTACGTTTACGGAGCTTGGCAAGCAATCCATCCGCAGCGGTGACTATGCGCAAGCAGTGGATTTGCTTACGCAAACACTTGCCTATCCGGCCAATCTGGGGGAAGGAAAGCTGCCCAACGCATCCGATCATCAGGCGTACTACTGGTTGGGCGTTGCCTGCCGCGCCATGGGCAACGAGCCAAAGGCAAAGGAATACTTTATCCTTGCCGCACAAGGAGCTTCTATACCCCAAGCCGTGCTGTATTATAATGATCTGCCGTCTGACTTCATCTTCTACCAGGGATTGGCGCACCGTGCACTGGGACGTGAAGCCGATGCAATGGCTTGTTTTAACAAGCTGATTTCCTATGGAAAGCAGCATTTGTCCGATCCAGTTGAATATGATTTCTTTGCGGTTTCACTGCCGGAAATCGAGGTTTATCAGGATGATCCGCAATGGAACAACCAGCAATACTGCAACTATCTGCGCGCGCTGGGCGAGCTGGGTCTGGGCAACCTTCATGACGCAAAGTGTCTGCTGCGTGCCGTGCTGCAAGCCCAGCCCGATCATCAGGGCGCGCTGATTCACCTGAGAATGGCATCGGAGGCCGCACAATGAACAGCATCAATATGAGCGGCCTGTGGCAGGTTCGCTTAAGCGACGGGCAAGCAGCACAGGCTGCGCTCCCCGGCACGCTGGATGAAAACCATATCGGGCATCCCGATTTGGATTCCAGTCCATGGCACCCCGACGC
Source organism: Candidatus Limiplasma sp. (assembly GCA_035399245.1). Lineage (GTDB taxonomy): Bacteria > Bacillota > Clostridia > Christensenellales > Aristaeellaceae > CAXXOK01. The sequence continues at coordinate 1,993 of DAOPIR010000068.1, read as the reverse complement.
AAACCTCAGCGGTTCGGACGATCTGCGTGCCGGCGGCACTATCCTCACCCGGCTCACCCGTTTGGTAACCTACGAAGGTCCGGCGGTCTTTGAACGCACCCTCTGCATTGAAAAGCCGGATGATAGCCGCGCATTTGTTACCGTGGAGCGCAGCCGCGAATTATCGCTTGCCCTCAACGGCCATCCCATACCGCCTGCGGTACGCGGCACGGCCTCCACTCCCTATGTGTTCGAGATCACCAATCATTTGCTTGACGGCGATAACCGGTTCTCCTTTTGCTGTGACAACAGCTACCCCACCTGGCCCCGAAACGATATCCTGTATTCCTCGGCAGCGACCGACGAAACCCAAACAAACTGGAACGGCATTCTGGGCAGGTTCACGCTTGACTATCAAAAGCCCAACTTCATCCGCAATGTGCGTGTATATCCCACGCTGACCGAGGCCGATGTGATTGTGGAGCTTGATTGCCAGGCCGTCTGCCGCGATGTGCTGACGCTGCAATGCGACGCTTTTGCGCAAACGGTGCGTAAGGCGGTGGATTTGCCTTCCGGCGTACGGGAATTGCGGATTGGCCATATCCCGTTGCGGGCGGACTGTGCACGCTGGGACATTGAGGACGGAAACCTATACACGCTCGCGGTACAAGCCGATACGCTGGATGTGTATTCTGTGCGCTTTGGCGTGCGTACCTTTGGCACAAGTCACGGACGGCTGATGCTCAACAACCGCCCGATCTTCCTGCGCAGCGAAGCCAACTGCTGCGTTTTTCCGCAAACCGGACATATGCCGCTGGATATCGACGGATGGATGGATGTGCTGCAGCGATATCAGGCATACGGCGTGAACTGCATGCGGTTTCATTCGCACTGTCCGCCTGACGCCGCCTTTGCCGCGGCCGACCGGCTGGGCATGCTGATGCAGCCGGAGCTATCGCACTGGAATCCGCGCAATGCTTTGGACGACAATAAAAGCTTTGCTTACTATCCGCTGGAGCTCAAGCAAATTCTGCGCGCTTACGCCAACCATCCGTCGTTTGTCATGCTCACCTTCGGCAACGAACTGCACACGGGCGCCCTTGGCCATGCACGTATGGACAGTATGATCACCCGTGCAAAAACGCTGGACTCCACTAGGCTGTACGCCAACGGCTCCAACGTGCATTACGGGCATCTGCCGCCCGATCCAGGCAGTGATTTTTATACCTCCTCCAATTATCTGGATCACATGCTGCGCGCAACCTCCGCCCAGATGCAAGGGTTTCTCAATGGGCAATATCCTTCTGCCGATCACACATATACCGCGGCAATGACGGCTTTGCGAAAGGATTACATTAAACCCGTGTTTACGTTTGAGGTCGGCCAATATGAGGTGCTGCCCGATTTTGCGCAACTGACACAGTTCACGGGTGTCACACGTGCCGACAACCTTGCGTTTATCCAGTCGCGTATGCAAGCCGCCGGATGGGCGGGCACGTGGAAGCGGCGCGTGGAGGCGACAGGCGAGCTGGCGCTGCTGGGTTACCGGGAAGAGGTGGAAGCGGTGCTGCGCACGCCGTCGCTATCTGGCATTTCGCTGCTCGGCCTGCAGGATTTTCCCGGACAGGGCACCGCGCTGGTAGGGATGCTGGATGCGCATCTGAAGCCCAAGCCGTATTCCTTTGCCAATCCGGAACGGTTTCGTGCGTTCTTCACCGATGTATTGCCGCTGGCGCAACTTCCACGCTATACCTATCGGCAGCAGGAGCGGCTGCAGTGCGAAATACAGCTGGCCAATTATGGTAAAGCAGCGTTTTCACAGTCCGCCACGGCAGTTTTAAGCGCAGGCGATACCATATTTGCCGAAGCGGTATTCCCCGAAAAGATTTATAAAGCAGGTACGCTGACTGCAGCGGGCAGGATTGATTTTCCCCTGCAAAAGGTACAGACGCCGCAAAAGCTATGCCTGACGATAACTGTAGGCCAAGCGTGCAACCGCTACCCCGTCTGGGTG
>DAOPIR010000067.1:0-13775 GCA_035399245.1 Candidatus Limiplasma sp. | reverse complement strand
GTAAAGGCGCCGCGTTTGTGCGTACGAAAATCAAAAACATCATGACCGGAGCGGTGGTTGAGCGCAGCTTCAACCCCACGGACAAAATGCCCCGCGCTATTGTGGAAACCAAAGAAATGCAGTATGTGTACAACGACGGCGATCTGTACTACTTTATGGATTTGGAAACCTATGAGCAGCTTCCGCTCAACCACGAGCAGGTAGAGGACGCCATTGCGTTCGTTAAAGAGGGCAGCAACGTAACCATGCGCTTTTTCAAGGGCTCGGCCTTCAGCGTTGAGCCGCCGAACTTTGTGGAGCTTGAGGTTACCGATACCGAGCCCGGCTTTAAAGGCGATACCGCCAGCAACACCTATAAACCGGCTACGCTGGAGACCGGTTTTACGGTGCAGGTTCCGCTGTTTATCAACATTGGCGATCACATCCGTGTAGATACCCGCGTGGGAGAATACATGGAACGATGCTGACCGCATCCCGCGTGTAAAGGGCGGGGGAAAGGGGAGCTTATGAAAGGGATTACCGATCGTACGTCTTATCTTCGCGGGCTTGCCGAAGGTCTGGGGATCGACAAGGAAAAGGCTGAAAACAAGCTCATGCTGGAGATGCTGTCCGTTATGGAGGAAATGGCATCCAAAATTCAGGAACTGGACGGTGATTTGGACGAACTGGATGAGTATGTGGCATCCATGGAAAACGATTTAAGCGATCTGGAAGATACCGTGTATGAAGACGCGGATGAAGACGAGGCGGATGACGACTTTGAGGATTTCGATGAAGATGAAGAAATCGCCGTCAACTGTCCGCACTGCGGCAAGGAATTTACCATTATAGCCGGAGACGTCAATTTTGATGATGATATCATCTGCCCGGCTTGCGGCGAAAACATACTGGATTCCGGCGACGAATAAACAATACAACAGCAAACAAAAAGCGCCCTTTCGTTATTGATGCGAAAGGGCGCTTTGCTGTCGATTCATTAAGCCAGCGATCGATATCCGAGCTTGGCGCCGCAGCTTTCACGGATGATCAGCGCCGGCGCGCGCACCAGCGTTACGGGGGCTTTCTGGTTTTGCGAGCTGGACACCAGTTCCACAACCGCGGTACGGGCGCGCTCTTCGGAAAACAGGTCGATGGTTGTCAGCGGCGGCATGGTATGCGCACTGAAATAGTTGTTGTCGCAGCCGATCAGCGCCATGTCCTGGGGAAGCGTCAAGCCCATGGAGCATAACTGATGGATGGCACCCACCGCAACCAAATCGCTGAAGGCAACGATGGCGGTTGGCCAGCGGTCACGCGGGATGGTGGTCAGCATGCGAAGTACGGCGATTTCACCGGTTTCCGCCGAAAAGCCGGAAGCACCGTGATACGCGTCGTCTTTGACGAGGCCGAACTCCTCCACGGCGCGCAGATAGCCGCGGGCGCGGGCGCCGGATGATTCCAACGTCTGGTTGCCGCCGATGAACGCAATCCGGTGATGACCGAGCATGTGCAGGTGCTGTACGGCCTGAAACATCGCCGTTTCCAGATCGTTGTGCAAAAATGTGCAGTTCACGTCTTCCAGCGGCGGAGAAATGGCAACCAGCGGCATATATTCCATCAGCAGATTAAGCGCGGGAGCAAGGTCGGCACGCTCCGCTTCAAACACGCCGCCGATATACAGCGCGCCCCGCAGATGCCAGTGAATGATTCGCTTGGCAATTTCGATCATATCGTAATCTTCACCGTCAAGCAATTGGAACAGCATAGTTTGAAATCCATGGTGCTTCGCTTCGCGGTTGGCGGCGGAAAGAATACGGCCCCAATATTGGCCGCTGGTTTCGGGAATGATCACCGCAAAGGTTTGATGCGCCAGGGAAACCTGCTGCCGGACGCTCTGCGGGGTTGAAAAGTTGTGTGCACGGGCGATAGCCTCTACTTTGGCTCGTGTCCTGGCACTTACGTTTTTATGGCCGGAAAGGACGCGGGAGACGGTGGAAGGCGCTACGCAGGCTTCTTTGGCAATGTCATAAATAGTCGGCTTCTTTGGCATAACGGATCCTCTCTGCTGCTTAAAATACCGGGATTGCACAAGGACAGAATATAGTATAACGGAAGCGAATCAATAAATCAAGCAAAATGGAACAAGTTCCATAATTGTGTGAAAATAGTTGAAACTTGTAACAATAAAATGTTGACAATGGTAAATACGTATGCTATATTGACATCAATTAAGGCGAATATATGGATTGTATGCAATTTACTGGCCAAAAATTGGAACAAGTTCCATATTGTACGCTAAAAAATCAAGGAGGAAAATGGATAATGAAAAAAATCGTTTCTCTCTTACTGGCAGCCCTGTTGCTGGTTGCGATGTTTTCCGGTGCTTCCGCATTGGCAGATGAAAAACGCGTTGTGAAAGTAGCGTCGTGGGATGTTTACAGCACGGCTGCAAATTACCATGCGGCAATCAAAGACGGTTTTGAAGCTGTTTATCCGGACGTTGAGATCGAGTGGGTGGACCTGGCGTCCCAGGACTATAAAACACTTGCAACCTCCATGCTGTCCGCGGGCGACCAAACAGACGTGTACATCGTCAAAGAAATCACCGATTTGCAGAAATGGGCAGATCAGGGTTTCCTGGTTTCGCTGGATGATCTGGTAGCTGCTGATGACTACAACCTCTCTAACTACGCGGGAATGGATGAAATGTGCCGTGTTGCCGACGGCACGCTGGATGCGCTTCCGTTCCGCAGCGACTTCTGGGTGCTGTACTACAACAAAACGCTTTTTGACGCGGCGGGGATCGCGTATCCCACCAACGACATGACGTGGGAAGAATATGCCGATCTTGCCAAGGCGATGACCAGCGGCGAAGGCATTGATAAAATCTACGGCACACACTACCACACGTGGCTGAGCGCCGTGGTTGACTGGGCGGTTTGCGGCGTAGATTACACGCTGTCTGACGGCAATTACGACAATCTCAAGTATTTCTATGAGCTCTATCAGGATCTGGAAGATGCGGGAGCGTGCATGGAATATGGGGAACTGCGGGCCTCCGGCCAGCATTACACAAGCGCGTTCTACCAGGGCAATATCGCGATGCTGCCGATGGGTTCCTGGCTGATCGGCACCCTGATTCAGGAAAAAGCCAACGGAACCTTCGATTTCGATTGGAGCTTTGCTTCCGTACCGCATATGGATGGCGTAGCCGCAAAATCTTCTTTTGGTAACATGACGGCGATCTCCATCTCCCAAAACGCCGCCAATCCGGAGGATGCCTGGACGTTTATTAAATGGCTTGCCGGAGAAGAAGGCGCAAAAGCGCTGGCTGCCGTTGGCACCCGTCCCGCTTATGTGAGCGATGCCGTGGCTGCTACCTATGCATCTGTGGAAGGCTTCCCCAACGACGCAACGGCGCTGGATGCGCTGGTACCCAGCAGCGTAAGCCTGGAATGGCCTCCGGGAGAGCTTGTGCCGCAGCTGCAGACCGTGGTTAATGAAGAGCATACCGGTATCATGAGCCGCGAGTACACCATTGACGAAGGCATTGAATACATGAACGAACGTGCCGCCGAAATCATCGGCGAGTAAAAAGCAAATTAACCTAGACGATGGGGAGGAGGGTTCTCCTCCCCATTCTTTACGCAAGCAAAGGAGGCACTAAAGATCATGGCCCAGAACAGCCAGGCGGCGCCGCGCAGAAGAATGAGCAAATTGCAGCGCAAAAATACGCTGATCGCATATTCCTTTCTGGCTCCGAATTTTATCGGATTTATTATCATCACGATGGCTCCGATTCTGTTTTCGATCGTATTGTCGTTTATCAACTGGAACGGCGGAGTGCTGGAAAACATGAGTTGGGCAGGATTGGATAACTTTCGGGAGATCTTTACGAATTTTAATTTCAAGCGTTCCGATCTTGGCATTACGTTGAAAAACACGGTGCTGTATGCGCTGGCAACCGTGCCGCTGACCATTGTATTCGCGCTTTCCTTTGCCATGCTGCTCAACAAAGCGGTAAAGGGTGCGAGCTTCTTCCGGTTTGTGTTTTTCTTTCCGTATGTCGCGTCCATTGTTGCGGTTTGCGCATGCTGGAATTACCTGTTGATGAAATATGGTATCGTCAATACCTTTTTAAACTCTATTGGCTTCAATTTCACAAAATCATGGACACAGAGCCGAAGCCTAGCCATGTGGGCGCTGATCATCGTTGCGGTTTGGCGCGGGGCCGGATACTACATGATCATGTATATTGCGGGATTGCAGAATATCCCCAATGAACTTTATGAGGCAGCGACCGTAGACGGCGCAAAAGCGTTTCAGAAGTTCTGGAAAATTACGCTCCCCATGCTTACGCCGACTACGTTTTTCGTAACAATTATGACGACGATCCAATGTTTCAAGGTGTTTGATACCGTTGTATTGATGACGGAGGGCGGCCCCGGCCGTGCGACAAAAATGCTGGTGAATTACATTTTTGACTTGAGCTTTAACCAAATCAAGTACGGTGTGGCAAGCGCTGTAGCGATGGTACTGTTTGTGGTTGTGCTGCTGATTACCATCTTCCAGTTCCGCGCCGAAAAGAAATGGGTTAACTACTTTTAGGGAGGAGGAGAACGATGACAACGATTTCATTAACACAAAAAAGGTATAAAACCAAAGCCGGCCGGATTGTCACAGAAACGCTGAAAATTCTCTTTCTGTTGTTTTTTCTGGTGCTGGCGCTCCTGCCGTTTGTATGGATGCTTTCCGCTTCCCTGAAGTTGGATAAAGATGTGTTCCGCTATCCGATCGAATGGATACCGTCGGTACGGCATTGGGAGAATTATGTGGAGATCTGGCAGCAGGTACCGCTGCTTACGTATTTCAAAAATACCGCGCTGCTTTCCATCGGCGTTACCGTTATGCAGATTCTGACTTCCAGTTTTGCTGCTTATGCGTTTGCCAAGATGCAGTTTCGGGGACGGGACGTGCTGTTTCTGTGCTACATCGGCACCATTGCCATTCCGTGGCAGGTATATATGCTGCCGCAGTTTATCATGATGCGGTACATGGGACTGTACGATACGCTGCTGGCGCTGCTTGTGCTGCAAAGCTTCTCGGCGTTCGGCGTGTTCTTGATGCGGCAGTTTTTCCTCAGTGTGCCCTCCGAGCTATGCGAGGCGGCGCGCATTGACGGGCTGAGCGAATACGGCATTTGGGCGCGTATCATGCTCCCGCTCAGCAAGCCTGCCATTGCTACCTTGATTATATTTACCTTTGTGGGGACATGGAACGATTTCATGGGCCCGCTGATCTATCTGCGCAGCGATTCGGTCAAGACCATTCAGGTTGGCCTGCGGCGATTTATCCAGGAGTACTCCAGCGAGTTTAACCTCATCATGGCGGCGTCGCTTTGCTCGATCATTCCCGTAGCAATTGTATTTTTATTTATGCAGCGTTACTTTATTGAAGGAATTGCAACAACCGGTATCAAAGGTTAATAGGTAATTTTCAAATATAACAAAGAAGAGGTACCGTATGATCCATACGATCGGACACAATCCAATGAAAACACGGCATGACGTGGAGCAGGCAGCCATGGAGATGCTAAATCCGCTGCTTTCGCTGCTGAGCCCCGGATGCGCAAGGCTGCATCTGGGGGATACCGGTGCGTATTATCCCGCATCGATTGCGGAAATGGAAGCGTTTGCACGTCCGCTGTGGGCAATTATCCCGATGCTGGCCGGACAGTGCGAATGCGTACTGCCTGTTTGGGAAAAATGGAAGCAGGGGATTATTAGCGGATCCGATCCCGGGCACCCGGAATACTGGGGCGACGTACAGGATTATGACCAGCGCCTGGTGGAAATGGCCGTGTTTGGCATGGGTATGGCAATGATACCGGAGACATTCTTTTTTACGCTGCCAAAGTCTGCACAGGAGAACCTGTATCGCTGGCTGAACCAGATTAATCAAAAGGATATGCCAAAGAACAACTGGGTGTTCTTCCGTGTTCTGGTCAATATGGGGTTTGAAATCTGCGGCCTTCCGTTTGACCAAAAGCGGCTGAACGAAGATTTTGCGCTGATTGATGCGCATTACGAAGGGGACGGCTGGTATTACGATTATATGGACCAGCGCGATTACTACATTCCGTGGGCGTTTCAGTTTTACGGGTTGGTATATTCCCACCTTATGCCGCATACAGATAACGCGCAAAAGCTGATCGAGCGTGCGAAACTGTTTGCGCCTGATTTTGCCTGCTGGTTTGCCGCTTCCGGCGAAGCGATCCCGTTTGGCCGCAGTCTGACGTACCGCTTTGCGCAAAGCGCGTTTTTTGCCGCGCAGGCGTATGCCGGCGCCATAACCGATCGCATCGGTTATGGCGAAATGAAATATATCCTGCTGCAGAATTTCCGAAATTGGTTTCAGCAGCCGATCTTCACGCGCGACGGTGTGCTGACCATCGGGTATCATTACCCCAATCTGATCATGGCGGAAGGATATAACGCGCCGGGATCGCCGTACTGGGGCATGAAAACATTCCTGTGCCTGGCAATGCCGGATAGCCATCCGTTTTGGCAGGCGGAGGAAATAGCGCCGGTCCTGCCGGATGTCAGCCCGCAAACACATGCGAGGCAGCTGATTGTCCGCACGGAAAACGGCGGGCATGTGACGGCTTACCAGGCGGGCAACCATTGTGTGGAGCACTCGCACAGCGAAGCAAAGTATGAGAAATTTGCTTACTCCACGGCGTTTGGCTTCAGCGTGTCCAAATCCCGCATGCTGTTGAAGGCCGGTGCGTTTGACAGTATGCTTGCCGTTAGTCCGGACGGTGTATCGTGGCATCCGCGCTATGGCTGTGAATCGTTTGCGATCAATGAGCATAGCGTTGTGACTGTGTGGAAGCCCATGCCGGGGGTAACGGTGAAAACGGAGATTATCCCCATCGGAATGTGGCACGTCCGCAGGCATTATATTCATACCGATACGGAGATTATGGCCGCGGAAGGCGCGTTTGCCATTGGCGCGGAGGGCGGCAGCAAAGAGATAATCCAGGGCAAAGGGGCGGCTGTGATTACGCGGGGCGGAATCACCGGCATCAAAGCGCTGCAGGGGTATGGCTCCGCAGCGGTGATTTGGCCGGAGCCTAATACCAACCTGATGGCGCCGCGTACGCTACTGCCGATGCTAAGCGCGACGCTGAAACCTGGAGAACATACGCTGGTATGTGCGGTGCTGGGGAGCGTTTCGGATGATTTTAGCCTATGGCAAACAATCCCCGGGGAGGTATCGCAACTTGGATAATTGGGCTGAAAACGTATGGGACCGACTGGCACAGAAATATAAAAAATCCGCGGCACTGGCAGCCGCACAGGATATCATTCCCTACAAAAGCGACGGTGCCCGATGGGCGTGCGCACCCTATGAAGACGATGCATGGTGGACGGGCGGTTTCTGGCCCGGCCTGATGTGGCAGCTGTATGCGGCAACCAAACAGGAGATCTTCCGCTCGGAAGCCCTGCGCGTGGAAGCGCGGCTGACCAAAGAGTTATGCTGGTTTGAACGCTTGTACCATGATGTGGGGTTTATGTATCTGCTTTCCTGCGGCGCTGACTGGCTGCTTAACGGCGACCGCGATTCCAAGCGCAATCTGCTGCATGCCGCCACCATCCTGGCGGGACGGTTTAACCTGACCGGCGGTTATATCCGCGCCTGGAATGAAGACAAAGCCGGTTGGGCGATCATCGACAGTATGATGAACCTGAACCTGCTTTTTTGGGCGAGCCGCGAAACATGGGATCCGCGCTTTGAACAGATCGCTGTCAGGCATGCCGATACGGTAATCCGCGAATTTGTGCGGGAAGATGGTAGCTGCAACCATATCGTGATCTTCGATCCGGACACGGGCAAGCCAATCTCCAAGCCCGGCGGGCAGGGATATGCCGAAGGCTCGAGCTGGAGCCGCGGGCAGGCATGGGCGCTGTACGGCTTTACCCTTGCGTATCTGCATACCGGCCTCTCGCGGTATTTGGATACCGCCTGTAAAATCGCAGATTACTTTATCGTTAACATTCGTCCCGACGGATTGACGGACTGTGATTTTCGGCAGCCTGCCGGCAAGGACAGGATAGATAATATTGCGGCGGCCTGCGCGGCCTGCGGGCTGATTGAGCTTAGCCGGCTGCGCGAGGTGAAGCGGCCGCAGGAATATAACGATGCGGCGCGGCGTATGCTGCGGGCGCTGGACACACTGTGTGCCGATTATACCGATCGTACCCCGGGCATATTGCAAAAATGCACGGCGGCTTATCACGACGACGGCGCGGGAACCCATATCAATATCGTATACGGCGACTATTTCTATGCCGAGGCATTGGCAAAACTGAGAGGATGCGATCCCATGCTGTGGATGTGTCAAAAGCCCGATTGAGCATCTCCGGGGGGATTTGGAACACAATACAGGAAGCCGGCCGCTTACTTGAGCATGTTCCATCGTCTGTGATTGCGAATATTCCTTCAGCCGACAGGCCAAATCCTTGGCATGCCCGCTGATGGATACAATTTCTTCCTGCTTCTTGTTGCGATTGCTTTATCACAAGAATTATTAATGGAAAAAACTTGAAAGCCATAAAAAAATGAAATATACTTTATGGAAATGCGGTAGTTTCGGCTGGGAAATACATCAGCTGGAGGTGAACCGGAGTTGCATTTTCAATACATACCTTACCTATGGCTATTGGCGATGTCCTTGGTTATATTGTTGTATTTGGCTTTTTATTCCTTGCACTTCCAGAAGGTGACCGGAGCGAAAACATTCAGCATATGCATGTTTATTTTCTCGTTTTGGGTCGTTTGCAATGGGCTGGAAATGGCCGGAACCGATTTGCCAACAAAGCTTTTCTGGGCGAACATGCAGTATTTTGCCTATACAACGATACATATATTCTGGCTGTACATGGTGCTTCAATTTACGGCTTCCGCAAAATGGACGAGGCTGCGCCGTATCCTGCCACTTTTTATCATACCGCTGATTTTTATTATCCTTGTCTGGACAGACCAATATCACGGTTTGATCCGATATGGATTTTCTCTGGATTACAGCGGCAGCTTTCCGGTGATTAAGAAGTCATATGGCCCGCTTTACTGGATCCATCCTATCTACGGATATTCAATCGAGCTGATCTCCATTCTATTGATCGCAAGGGCCGCCATATTCTTGAAATCAATCTACCGCAGACAGGCGATCGCGCTGCTGGTAAGCCCGATCATCAGCATCGTCCCAAGCATCCTTTATGTATTTAAGCTAAGTCCGGTCAACAACATCGATATAACGCCCGTATTCCTGGGTATATCCGGTATCGTCGCGGCGGTTGGGCTCTTCCGATACCAGCTGTTTGCCATTAATCCCATCGCACGGGAGGTGGCGGTCGATAACATGAACATCGGGATGTTGGTTATCGACAGCCATGATATCGTGGCTGATATCAACAAATGTGCCAGACAGCAGCTAGGATGTGAGGAGAACAGCGTTGTTGGCGCAAAGGTCGAAGATGTTATTTCCAAAATCAACATCAAATGGAGCTATCTGCTCAATAACAGCCTTATGGAATACCGGGCAGCGACCGCACAAACACCGGAAGAACGCTATTATGAGGTGCAGCGGCTTCCCGTATACAGCAAACAGGATATTCGGGCCGGAAATGTTATTTTGATTCGGGATGTAACGGAGATCAGAATCGCACAAAAATACATACTCGATCAAAACAGCAAGCTTGCGGTATCCGCGGAAAGAGAAAAGCTGGCCAGGGATTTGCATGATAATCTCGGTCAGGTTTTCGGATTCATCAATCTGCAGGCGCAAGGTATTCAAAATGAGCTTTCCTATGCCGATACGGAAAAGATAAATCAGGACCTGGAAAAGCTTGTCGCCGCAGGGCAGGCCGCGCACAAGGAAATCCGAAACTATATCCACACGGTAAGAAACGCTCCTACTAAGGTGGATTTTGAAACGGAGATAAAAAAGGAAATTGAAGCCTTTAGGGCACACACGAAAATAGATGTGTTTCTTGATATAACCGGAATAGACGTGTGGAATGAAATTGAAGGCAATCCAAAGACAATTCTGCTGAATATTTTGAAGGAAGCGCTGAATAATATCAGAAAGCATGCCAGGAATGCCAGGCATGCGATTGTATCCTTCCGTTGTGAAAAGGACAGACTATGTTGTACGATCGAAGATGACGGAGATGGATTTGACGCCGATGCAATAAGTGACGGGCAGTTTGGATTAAGAATAATGCGTGAACGCGCGTTTGAAATTGGAGCGGACATTGAAATAGATACCCAACCCGGAGAAGGGACCCGTATTCTATTGAAAATTCCTTGCACTAAAAGAGGCGATATGAATGCTATCCAAAATCCTATTGGTTGATGACCACCAGTTATTTTCTGATGGACTTGCGTTCCTGCTGGATACATACGGGTATCAGGTAGTCGGAACGGCAAAAAACGGTTTTGAGGCGCTTGAACAAGCCAGACTTTTAAAACCGGATATCATTTTAATGGATGTCATTATGCCGGACTGCAATGGTATTGAGGCGCTGAAACTGATAAAAGCGCAAATGCCCAATATAAAAATCGTTATGCTTACCACCTCCGAGGAAGATGAAGACCTGTTTGAGGCGATAAGGCTTGGGGCTTCAGGTTATCTGCTCAAAAGCCTGAACCGTGAAGAGCTTGCGGACATGCTGCGGGGCTTGGAAAATGACGGCGTGCCGATTACGCCAAAGCTTGCGCTGCGTTTGCTGAAGGAATTCAGGAGCCATGATAAAGACATTGCTGTTCCAGCGAGAAAAAATTCCGCAATGGAAAGCAAGCTGTCGGAGCGTCAGGTTGAGGTGCTGGAAGGGGTCGCCAAAGGAATGACCTATAAAGAAATCGGTGCGGCGCTGGGTATTACAGAACGGACCATCAAGTATCACATGGGAAAAATCATCGAGGCTCTGCATTTAAAAAACAGAGCACAGGTTATTGCTTACGCGTCTGAACAGGGGTGGACGGACAACGCAAAATAAAAGGTAGCGATCATTGCAAAAGTACAGTCTTGTTTATCAGACTGTACTTTTTTTCTTGCCTGTGCTGTTCTTTCGGACATTGTCGGTTTTGTGAGGATTGTATAAAATTGTTATGGCAGATATTGTATATGATCCCTGCGCTGATTTATACAGGCAACGAGCGCAGTTACTGCACAAAGATGAATTGAGGGACAAACGGAATGAGAACAAAATGGTTTTTGAGTGCGTTGCTGTGTGTGGCGCTGGCGTGTGTCCTGCTGCCGGTAACGGTGCTGGCAGCTGATCATATTGTTACCCTGGCGGATGGCGAGATCAATGCTGATATCTCTATTTACGCTTCGGGAAGCGATGATATTATGGTTACATCCATAGTTGGAACGACATCGTTTCCCAAGACGGATATGATTATCATACAGGGATCGACAACAAAGTATAAAGTAACGGTGGACTCCGGCGTTACCGCAAATATTACGCTTGATAATGTAACCATTGACTTGTCACTGGTAAGCGATACCTGCGCGTTTGACATGACCGGCGCAGCCGTGAACCTGACACTGATAGGGAATAATGTACTGAAAAGCGGAAACAGGGAAGCAGGTCTGCAATGCCCGGAAGGCACAACGCTGACCATTGCGGACGGTACGGATGATGAATCGGGAAAGCTTACAGTAACCGGCGGCGGCAGCAGCGCGGGCATTGGCGGCAATCCCAACGAAAGCGGCGGCACTGTGATTATCAACAGCGGCGATGTGACGGCTATCGGCGGCCGACTCGGCGCTGGATTGGGCGGCGGTTATGATGGCTGCGGCGGCACGGTGACCATCAGCGGCGGCACGATAACGGCTACCGGCGGCACCGGCGGCGCAGGCATCGGCGGTGGTGACGGCAATAACGGCGGCGGCAATATCCACGGCGGCGACGGCGGCACGGTAACCATCAGCGGCGGTACGGTAACGGCCAACGGCGGCCAATATGCAGCGGGCATCGGCGGCGGCAATGATGGAGCGGGCGCCACGGTAACTATCAGCGACGGCACGGTAAAAGCTACCGGCGGAACCAGCGGCGCAGGCATCGGCGGCGGCGTTGGCAATAACGTGGGCGGAAACAGCAACTGCGGAAGAGGCGGCGTGTTCACCATGACCGGCGGCATAGTGGAGGCCACAGGCGGCCAATATGCCGCGGGTGTCGGCGGCGGCAATGGCAGCGCCACTATTGACGGCGCAGGCGACGGCGGCAGTATCAGCATCGGCGGCGGCACACTGACGGCCACAGGCGGCTCAAACGGCGGCGCAGGCTTGGGCGGCGGGTCCAACGGCAACGGTACGACCGACGGCGGCAGTATCATTATCAGCGATGGCACGGTGACGGCCAGCAGCGTTTCTTATGGCGCCGGATTGGGCGGAGGTTACCATGCAAACGGCACCGGCGAAAACGGCAGTATCACCATCAGCGGCGGAAAAGTAACGGTTACGGGCGGCCAATACTGCGCAGGTATTGGCGGCGGTTCCAGCGGCAGCGGCACCGGCGGCGGCGGGACTATCACCATCAGCAGCGGCGAGGTCGAGGCCACGGGCGGCGACTATGCGGCAGGGATCGGCGGTGGGTATATTGGCAGCGGCACAGGTGCGGGCGGCAGTATCACCATCAGCGGCGGCACGGTTACGGCTACGAGCGGCATCGGCGGCGCAGGCATTGGCGGCGGTCTTTATGGAAACGGCACAGAGGCAGACGGTACAATTGAAATCAAGGAAGGTATGGTCACAGCGCAAAGCACTTACTGCGGCGCAGGCCTGGGCGGCGGTGTTGAAGGAGATGGCGGCACAGTCAAAATCAGCGGCGGCACAGTGGTTGCCACGGGCAATACCGGCGGCGCAGGCATTGGCGGCGGTGCCTATGATGACGATGGCACCGGAGACGGCGGCAATGTGACGATTACTGGCGGTATAGTCATAGCACAGGGCGGCGCAAACGGGGATATGTGGGAAGTGCTTGTCAGCGGCGGTGCAGGCATCGGCGGCGGCGGCACGGAAAACACGGTAGGCGGCGGCAAGGGCGGCGTGGTTGCCCTCAGCGGCGGTAATGTGTTTGCTGCCAGAGGTAATGAGGATGCGCAGGATATCGGACAAGGCGGCAACAGCACCATGGGTACAGGAACAACGCTGACGATTTCCGGTACGACCGCGGTATTTTTAAAATCCGATTCCTCTACGCTGCCAACGACGACAACGCATACGCACGTGGATGTGAACGACACAACGGAAGATATGTACGGGATCGCCAACACACCGGGCTGGGTAAGTCCCTTTGGGGCATGGCTGCGGATATATACGCTGTCCTATGACGCCAACGGCGGCACGGGCACGCTGCCCGATGCACATACGGCGCTGTATGGCAGCGAGGAAACGGTGGCGGACGGCAGCGAACTGAGCCGAACGGACTATAACTTTATAATATGGAATACGCAGAAGAACGGAAGCGGTACGTCTTATGCGGCGAACAGCACCTTCACATATGACACGAATGCCACGATGTACGCTCAATGGACGGGAACCGTGCCCCAGACCGGCGACAACAGTGCCGTATGGCAATGGTGGTTGCTGTGCGGCATAAGCGCGGCAGGCATTGCGGCGGTGGCCATAGCAAGCAAGCAGAGAAAAGCGTGCAAGCGATCATAATGAATACAAACAAAGAAGCGGGTGGGAACGGTATGCCGTCCCACCCGTTTTACGAATG
>DAOPIR010000066.1:0-13888 GCA_035399245.1 Candidatus Limiplasma sp. | reverse complement strand
CACAGCTCTTCCTTGCAGTCGGAGGAAAACGACATACGCTTCCTTTCGCAGACATCTACAACAAACAGCCGATCAATCATCGAGGCTCCCTGATCGACGCAAACATCCTTGTTTTATGGGTGTATTGTACTGTACAAAAGCCGGTTTCGTCAAGTTGTTTTTAGCGCTTGTTTTTGATATGATAGGGAAACAAATAATGAGGAGATGGTGGTTATGCGGCGGATAGGAGCTCTGGAAGCCGGCGGTACCAAGATGGTACTCGGAGTTTATAACGATCAGGGAGAGGAGCTTGCACGCCATACGCTGCCTACGCTGGCACCAGAGGAAACTGTTCCGGCCATGAAAGCGTTTTTTGACGCACAGCATATCGACGCGCTAGGAATCGGCTCGTTCGGGCCGCTGGACCTGCATCCCGAATCCCCGACCTATGGTTATATCACCTCCACCCCGAAACTCAAGTGGCGCAATGTGCCGCTGCTGCATTCGCTGGTAGGCGACAGCGGTATTCCCTGTGCGATCGATACCGACGTCAACGCGGCGGTGCTGGCCGAGGCGGAGTGCGGCGCGGCCAAGGGCATGAAAGACGCCGTGTACCTCACCATCGGCACGGGTATCGGCGGCGGCGTGCTCTCCGGCGGCAATCTGGTGCACGGCATCCTGCATCCGGAGCTTGGGCATATGCTGCTGCGGCCCCATCCCGATGATCCCAATCCCAAAGGTGTATGTCCGTACCACAACGGCTGCGGCGAAGGGCTGGCGGCCGGCCCGGCGATCGGCGCGCGCGTGGGCGGCGATGCCAAAAATCTGCCCGACGACCACCCGACCTTTATCATCGAGGCCGATTATCTGGCGCAGATGTGCGTAAACCTGATCTTAACCGTCAGCCCGCAGCGCATTATCCTGGGCGGCGGCGTGATGCAGCGGCAGGCGCTGTTTACGCTGATCCGCAGGCGCACGCAGGAGTTGCTGGGCGGCTATGTGCAGTCGCCCGCGGTGCTGGAGCATATGGACGAGTATATCGTTCCGCCCGCCCTGTTCCCTGTCAGCGGGCTGGTAGGCGCGTACCTGCTTGGCAAACGGGCGCTGGAAGCCGAAAAGTAATAGATAGCGAACTAAATAAGGCGGGAGCTTGCGCTCCCGCCTTTGTTGTATGGATTGTGTTTCCGCTCTGGCTTATTCGCCCGCGGCGATGGCATCCAGCTTGTTCTGGATCTCGCCAAGGTAGAACTCGGTGACTTCGTCATAGCCGAAGGCCTTGCACTTGTCGACCATTTCTGTCCACAGCGCTTCGAATTCTTCGTCGGTCTCGGCATAGACGCACTTCCAGCTGTACTCCTTCATGATCGGAGCAAACTGGGCGCGCATGGTGGCCAGATCGTCGGACTTCGCGGCGATGGTGTACATGGTGGCGGGGTGCAGCGAATATTTACCGGTCTGCCTGTAGTACTCAACACCGGTGCGGGCGCCGCCTGCATACAGCTCGCTCCATGCGTTGATCATGGCGTTTTCGAGCTTTGCAATGCCGTCGTCCCACGCATCGTGGTTGTAGCAGAAGCCGCCTTCGGGATCATAGGCATTCTGCAGGATGGTGGAGTTATTCAGCGCGCTCTGGCCGTCGGTGTAGGTGCCGCCGCCGTACTCGGCCGGCATCTCGGTATTGGAGCCGTCTTTCCAGCACTGCCAGCCGAAATCGGTGCCGTAGGGCTTGCCGTTTTCGTCATAGTCCCAGCACAGTCCCTGCGGGCCGTTCCAGGTGGTCATGATACCGTCGGTGGAGCACAGCCAGTCGAGGATCTCCAGGATGCGCTCGGGATAGGCGCAGTTAGCGCCGATCGTCCATACGCGGTTGCCGCCGAAGGTGGCAGTGCCGTTGACCACGGGCGCCGCGTCGTCGGGGATCATGGTGACATAGCCTTCGCCCTTGGCTACGCGCTCGTCAGAGTTGTAGGTCTGCATCTTCCAGCCCCACAGGCCCAGCAGATAGCGGCCCGCATCCACCTTGGTGGAATAGGTGTCGTAGTTCTGGCTGATGCTTTCGGGATCGAACAATCCGGCGCGATAGAGTTCGTTGTTCACTTTCAGGCACTGATAGTACAGGCTGTCGTCTTCCAGCGGATTGACGATGTCGCCGGTGCCCCAGTTGACGCCCAGGTAATCCTGCTCGGCATAGCCGTACCAGGTCATGATGTCCCAGGTGAACTTCATAACGCAGTCTTCCCAATCGGCGAAGCCGCCGTAAGCGTATACTTTTTCACCGTCCGCGTTTTCGGGCACTGCATCCTGCAGCGCCTGCAGGAAGGGAACCAGATCCTGCAAGGTGTTAAGCTCCGGCATTCCGGCCGCTACGTACGCATCCCAGCGTACCTGCATGCCGTAGTTGGGCTCGGTGATAACGTCCCAGTCGGTGCGGTTGTAGCCGATATCATGGCCAAAGCCCCACACGCCGTCAATGCCGGTGGCATTGAGCACGTAGTTGGTGAGCTTTGCCTGCGAATCCAACGTATAAGCCTCGATGTTCTCATACGGCGTCAGATCCAACTCGTTCCAGTCCAGCAGCAGATTGGCATTCATGGCGGCAATCAGGTGATCGCTCATATCGCCAAAGAGGATCAGGTCGCCGAGCTCGCCGGCGGCCATACGGGTCTGCCAGGCATTCTCGTCGAGGTTGGTGGAGATGATGTTGAGCTCCACATTGAATTTGTCCTTGAGGATCTCGGCAAACCAACCGGAGCTTTGCTGGTTGGCGAGTTCGTCAAACACGGTGATCGTAATGGGTTCACGGTAGACGTCTTCCTCGGCGAAGGCCGCAACGGTCATCATGCTCATAAGCATGGCAACGGCTGTAAGCAGACCAAGGATCTTGCTGAGTTTACGCATGGGGGATTCCTCCTTTTTATTTGTACCGGCGCTGTGCCGGTCACATACAGTTATCAGCCCTTCACGGCGCCGATCATGATGCCCTTGACGAAGTACTTCTGGAAATACGGGTACACCAGCAGGATGGGGAACACCACCACCATAGCCACCGTCATGCGCACGGAAAGCGCCGTTTGCTTGGTGGACAGGTTGGCGACCGAGCTGGTGTCCTGCGAGGTGCGCATCAGCGCGGCCAGCGCATTGGCCTCGTTTTGGTACTTGTAAAGCACGTATTGCAGGGTGTAGTGCTTGCCGCTGGGCATGAGCACCATGGTATCGATGAAGCTGTTCCACTGATATACGGCCGAGAAGATTGCCAGCGTCGCCATGATCGGGGTAATCAGCGGCAGGATGACATTGGTGAAGCTGACGATATAGCCGGCACCGTCCAGATGCGCGCTTTCCTCCAGCGAGGGCGGCACGTTTTCGATAAAGGTTTTCACCAATATCACGTTGTACGGCGATACCAGACAGGGGATCACATACGCCCAGAAACTGTCCAAAAAGCCCAGCATGCGCATGTTCATGTACCACGGGATCAAGCCGGCGTTGAAGTACATGGTGATGATGATCAGCCGGTAAAAGAGCTTGCGGTGCCACATTTCCTTCTTGGTTACCAGATAACCCAGAAACGCGCTGCCGCCGACCGTCCAGATGGTGCCCAGCACCGTGCGCGCTACGGAGGTGAGCGCCGCGTCGGCCAGCCCTTCGATTTTCAGCACCTGCACGTAGTTTTCAAAATGGATGCCCTTGGGATAGAGCGTAATCTGCCCCAGCGACACCAGATGGTTGTCGGAAATGGTGTTGATGAACAGGTAATAGAACGGGAAAATACACACAAGCGTAAACAGGGCGAAGAAGGCGTAGTTGAAGATGTTGAACAGGATTTCACCAAAGGTATGGCGGCGGTAAATCCTGCGGCGCGCTACGCGCTGCTGTTTGGTCATCATCATCTTTCTTCCCCTCCCTTACACGATGCTCTCGCCGCGGACCAGCTTGGAGAACCGGTTGGCGAGGAACAGAAGAACAATGGAAACAAGAGACTTGAGGATGCCGATGGCGGTGGCCATGGAGATGGTCGTGGTGGACCGTGTGCCCAGCGAAATGTTGTACACATACAGGTCCAGCACCTCGATGGTGGATTTGTTCATGGCGTTTTGGAACACCAGATACTGCTCCATGCCGTTGTTGACGATGTTGGAAATCTGTAAAAGCAGCAGCACAAAGAACGTGGGCAGCAGCCCCGGGATGGTAACGTGCGCGATTTGCCGCCAGCGGCCAGCACCGTCCACCTTGGCGGCCTCATACAGCTCCTGATCGATGCCCGCGATGGCCGCCAGATACATAATGGCGCTCCACCCGAGCGTTTTCCATGTGTTCCACAGCCACATCTTGATCCAGATGTGCTCGCTGGAATTCAGGTAGGCAATGGCCTCGTCGATAACACCCAGCTTGAGCAGCGCCTTATTGACAATGCCCGTATCCAGCGAAAAGATGCTCAGCGCAAACGAGAACACCAGCACCCAGCTGATGAAGTTGGGCAGTGTGGTGAAGATCTGCACGAACTTCTTAAAGAAGCCCACGCGGATTTCGGTGAGGAAAATAGCGAATGCTACGGGCAGCCAGCTGGTTAAAAGCCCGATGCCGCTCATGGCGAACGTGTTGGTCAGCACGCGCACGGTTTCGGTGCGCTGCGCGTCGTTGGCCCACAGGGAGGTAAACCACTTGAAGCCCACATACTCCTGCTGGTCCATCGAGACGCCAAGCTTGTAGTTGTAAAACGCGTAGCGCCAGCCCGACAGCGGCAGGTAGGCAAACAGGAACACCGCCACCAAAAACGGCAGCACCATCAGGAAAAGCTTGAACTTCTTGGGCAGCTCTTCATAATCCAGAAATCCGGCAAAAAAGGCGGCGAATACCGAGAAGCCCATCGCGGTATAGATGGTACCCATGCCTGCCGAAAAACCGACATTTTTGGGAACGATATAAGCGCAGATGATCACGGTGGCGGCCTGCAGCAGCGCGCTTAACAACAGCACGGTGATAATCAGCTGCTTGCTGCGCCGCTTGACAAGCAGCAGCGCCACGCCCAGCAGCGCCACAGTCAGCATGAGGCTCGTCATGATGCCCAACGTGCGCAGCACACGGGCGATCACAGCCTGGAAATCCGTCAGCGTCAGATCGTTTTTCGCGGCTTCCTCACCGTAGAGCACCTTGCCGCGCGTGTTTTGCGGGTTCATCAGCTCATCCGGCTGCTGAAAGGTGATCAGCGCAAGGCCGGACATCGATTTGCTCACCGTCGGGCTTGATTGGTTGATCTTGCCGGGGGTGTAGAGGTTGATCTGGATCATGGGCGTAAGCAGCAGGATTACCGCCCCGATGGACAGCGCCAGGCTGATAGCCAGCAGCCGCTTTTTCTGGGGGATCGGATTGACGAAATAGGGGCTGTCCGCACGGCAAATGCCGAGGATTGCACTGGCGGACGCGCCGGCGGCTGTTACGCCCAGTATCAGCGGAAACACCGTGTATCCGCCCAGCCCCAGGTACATCAGCTGATAGGTTGCGCCCAGAAACTGGTAGGAACTGTCTACCGCAAGCATGCCCAGTACCTCGGTGATGAGCATCAGGCTTGCGACGGTTACGATGCTTGCGGGGATCCACCGGTCCACCTTGCGGATCAGCTGCAGCACGGCGCCCAGCAGCAGCAGGAATGCGGCCGCGATTGCCATCCCGCGCACAGCGCCGTTATGCGTGGGAATTAAAAACAGGTTTTTCACGGTGCTTCCGCTGTCGCTGAGGACAATCAGATCAGCCATCGCGCCGTTTTCCGTAACCGAGGCAAACGCGCCGGTATCGGTTTTAATATCATGGAGCAGCTCTTCACCGTCCGTCAGCCAATCAAACCCCGACATGGAGCGCGTGAGCAGCGCGTCCTCCTGGGCATCGGCAAAGGTGCCCGAGGCGATATCGGTGGCAGCAAACGGGCAAAGGAAAAACAGCAGCGTTACCACGCACAGCACGGCGGATATCAGCCGCCATTTGCCGTCGGAGATCGGCAGCGGCTCCAGCTTGCGCAGGGCAAGCGCCTCAATCGCAAACAGCACACCGAGAGCACAGCCGGCGCCCATACCACCCATTTGGTGGTCAGCATGACGTCAAACAGGATGCTCTGATCCAGCTGCTGCATGTAGAAGGAGAACAGCAGCATCGGCAGCATGCCCGCGCAGCCCAGTGCCGCGGCGATATGCGAAATGCCCTTGCGCTGTACCATGGAGAGCAGCCCGCCCAGCACCGTTAAGAGGATGCCGGCAAGCAGCAGCCCTTCCCGGAAGGAAACGGAATTGAGCGCCGGCATGAGAGCAAGAGGCAGAATGCCGCTGCCCTGCGCAATCAGCTGCAGCCCCGATACACTGTCGGGAAACGCAGCGGCAATCTCCGTATCCAGCGCCATATTCGGATATACGGTGATGAAGGACATCATCAAACAGCCCAGCATCAGGAGGATCAGTCCACCGATTAAAATACGTCTTTTCACTATCAAGCCTCCGGAGAAATTTAAGCGATTATGGTTTGATATGAAAACCAAAAATCCATTTTAAGAGCAGCTAAATCGATTTCGGAAAACACATGACTTCATGGATGCAACGAACGAAGCAAATGCGTCCGGCTTATAAAAGCTGATAGGTACGGTCGGGCTAGGTCACTATGCTGCGGAACAACAGAATATTCACTTCGTGAAACGGCTTGCCGGTTCAATACGAAAATCAACGAAACCGACTTCATACAAGCATAGTATAGGATATGCCATTATCATACAAGATTATTTCTTTTTTTGTCAATCATACAATATTGTCATAAGATAACACAAAAACGATCATGCAAGCAGAATTGCAACCTGAAATCCAGGAACAGCCTAAGGATGGGAAACGGTTAAATATCAACCAGAATAGGCATTCCGGTACGATTCAAAATCTTCGGACCACAGGAAATGAAAGTGTATAAATTAGGGAAAAAGAACGAAAAGGGGACCATACCGCCGCTTCCGGTTTTCGGTAAGCCGGCGGTATGGCTGTCTGCATATAAAACCATCCCCGGCGGCATATCATGCGGCCGGGGATGAAGCTGTTGGGATAGATCGTATGCTTTTGCTGGCAGGACCTTGGCTTTACTGCACCACAGCCTTGCCCATGCCCAGCGCCTGCTTGTTTACATCCAGCAGATGCGCCTTTTTTTCGCCGAGCCAGGTTACCATCACGGTTTGCAGGCTTTCGTCGGAAAACGCCTTGGTGGCGGCCTGCAGCGCGCCCAGCATTACCATGTTGGCTACGCGCGGTACCTTGAGGGATTCGGCAATCGCGTTGCAGGGCACGGCGATTACGGTGATATCGTCGCGCAGCTCGGGATTTTCGATCAGGGAGGAGTTATACAAAAGCAGCCCGCCCTTGGGCATCTTGGGCATAAACTTCAAAAGGCTGGGCTTGTTCATCGCCACAAGAATCGGCGGCTCACTCACCAGCGGAGAGCCGATCGCCTCGTCGCTGACCACCACGGCACAGTTGGCTTCGCCGCCGCGCATCTCGGGGCCGTAGCTGGGCATCCAGCTTACCTCATTGCCCTCCAGCATGGCGGACTTGGCAATCAGCTGCCCGATCAAAAGCACACCCTGTCCGCCGAAACCTGCGATTAAAAATTGCTTTTCCATTACCGGTCGCCTCCCTTAAATACGCCCAGGGGATAGGCGGGGATCATGTTATCCTCCAGCCACTTCAGCGCTTCTTTGGGTGACAGGCCCCAGTTGGTGGGGCAGGTGGACAGCACTTCCACCATCGTAAAGCCCTTGCCTTCCATCTGCACGGAAAAGGCCTTTTTGATGGCGGCTTTGGCTGCGCGCACATGCTTGACATCGTGTACGCTCACGCGCTCGATATACGCCGATCCTTCCAGCGTGGACAGCATTTCGCTCACCGGCACGGGATAGCCGCAATGGTTTACATCGCGCCCGTAGGGGCTGGTGGTAGTAATCTGGCCCGGCAGGGTGGTGGGGGCCATCTGGCCGCCGGTCATGCCGTAAATGGCATTGTTGACAAAGATCACGGTGATTTTCTCGCCGCGTGTGGCCGCGTGTACGATCTCGGCGGCGCCGATGGAGGCCAGGTCGCCGTCGCCCTGATAGGTAAACACAGCCTTATCGGGGCACACGCGCTTGATGCCGGTTGCCACGGCAGGCGCGCGGCCGTGCGAGGCTTCCATCATATCGCAGTTGAAATACTCATAGGCAAACACCGCGCAGCCGACCGGCGCGACGCCGATGGCCGTATCGCCGATGCCCAGCTCCTCCAGCGATTCCGCCACCAGGCGGTGAATGATGCCGTGTGTACAGCCGGGGCAATAGTGGAAAGGTTTTTCACACAGGAGTTTGGACTTTTCAAATACAACGCTCAAGTTACTCGTCCTCCTTATCCTGCGAATTGTCGGATTTATTGCGGTCTTTCAGATCGCTTTTCACGGTTTCCGCGGCATGGTTAACGATCTTCATAAAGGTTTCAAAGCCGCCGGTAACGCTCTTGCCGGTGCGGTCGAGAAAATCACCGATCTGCTTTCCCGCGTCCTCCGCCTTTTGCTGCGTTTCGGGATTGCTGAGCAGCTCGTCAATCTTTTTGCCGGCTTCGGAGAATTTTTCTTCCATTGCCTTGGCAGCGGCTTCCAGCGTCTTTCCGATATCCTCCAGGGTTGTGCCGTCGGGCTTTGTATCCGCTGTATCGGCGGTTTCCTGCGCCGCTTCGGCCTTTGGCTCATCGGGCTGGGCCGCGGTATCGTTCACCGCTTCGTCCATTGCCTTTTCAGCTTCTTCCACCGCCTGATCCAGCTCGCTGGCAGCCTGGTCCAAGTCGGCCTCGATTTCGTCTAGCGGGGCGGAATCGTACTTTTTACCGGCGGCGTCGATGGTCTGCTCCATCTTTTTGGCGGCTTCCTTCATGCGCTGCGTCATGGTTTCGGCGGCACGCTTAACCTTCTGCTTCATTTCATCCGAGGAGGTTTCATCGATTTTGTCGCCGGCTTCCTGCAGCTTCTGCTTCATTTTGCCAAGCGTTGCTTTGAACTTCACTTCAATTTCATCAAACGAAGATTCATCAAACATTTTCTTTGCCTCCTTCATCATCTGCATCGTTTTGTCCGCGGTGGCTTTCAGCACACGGTTGAGATCGATTTCGTCGGCTTCGCCGGCGCTGTCATCAGCAGCCTTCACGCCGGCATACTTTTTGATTTCCGCGATGATTTCGGACACCGCAGGCACCATGCCGCCCGTACGCCCGTAAAAATGTACGGGGCGCTTGCCCTCCACGGCAAGGCGCACGTCTTCCACCATCTGGCCGGTGCTCATTTCCACCGTCAGGTAGTGCTTGGCTGTGGGGATGGTTCTGCGGATAGCCTCAGTGGGGAAGGGCCACACGGTGATCGGGCGCAGAAGCCCGACCTTGATGCCCTCCTCGCGGCACTTGCGCATGGCGCTGCGGCAGATGCGGCTGGTGGTGCCGTAGGCCACGAGCACGATCTCGGCGTCGTCGAGCATTTCTTCCTGCCAATCGCACTCGTTTTCGGCGATGGTCTGGTACTTGGCTTCCAGGCGCAGGCAGTGCTGCTCGAGCACCTTGGGATCGATATACAGGCTGTTGATGATCGAGCGCGGACGCTCCGGTGTGGGCACATGGCCGTCGGCCGCCCACGGCTTTACAGGGCGGATGTCCGGCGTATTGGCCGTCTTTTCCATGTCCACGGGCTCCATCATCTGGCCGATCATGCCGTCGCCCAGCACCATCACGGGATTGCGGTAGTGATCGGCAATGGCAAAGGCTTTTTTGGTCAGGTCTACGGCCTCCTGCACGCTGGAAGGCGCCAGCACGCACAAGCGGTAATCGCCGTGCCCGCCGCCGCGCGTGGCCTGATAATAGTCGCTCTGCGCAGGCTGGATGCCGCCCAGGCCCGGGCCGCCGCGCACGATGTTCACGATCACGCAGGGCACCTCAGCGCCGGCAATATAGCTGATACCTTCCTGTTTTAAGCTGATTCCGGGGCTGGAGGAGCTGGTCATCACGCGCGCACCCGCGCCGCCTGCGCCGTATACCATGTTAATCGCGGCAACTTCGCTTTCCGCTTGCAGAAAACAGCCGCCTACCTGCGGCAGACGCCTGGACATATATTCGGGGATTTCATTTTGCGGGGTGATGGGATAGCCGAAGAAAAATTTACATCCGGCCTGGATGGCCGCCTCGGCGATCGCTTCATTCCCCTTCATGAGTTTCTTCATGCATTCTTTCCTTCCCGGCCCATGCCGTGATCATTTCTCTACGGTAATTGCCACATCGGGACACATCATGGCGCAAAACGCGCAGCCGATGCATTCGTCCGGCACGGCGCAGTATGCGATGTGGTAACCCTTCTTATTAATGTGCGTAACGTCCAGCCGCATAATGTTTTTCGGGCAGGCATCCACGCACAGGCCGCAACCTTTGCAAACATCTTCCTTGACGGTGACCGAAGCCATTGTTCCGCCTCCCTTCCTGTGCTGAGCAAGTGTTATTCGATGTTTATCATAAGCCAACGGCGGGGGATTGTCAACGAAACGCAGCAAGGGTTTAGCGTCCGTTAAAACAGGAAAACACAGCGCACAGCAAGCCTTGCCTTGCCTTGGCAATCGGCACGCCGAATGCGGCCACAGAGCATTCTAATGTTGCGTTCATCCTTTCCTCAGCAGATTTGAAGCGTTTTGTCTTTTCTTGCTTCAAGGAATATGCTATACTTTGGAAGGCAAACGAAAGCAAGCCGATTGGGAAAAAACAGAGGAGAAAACATGAGCAATCATTCTAAAAAAGCAAGACAGACAAAAGCAAGAAAAGCCGGAAGCATGGCGTTTGCGATTACTTTTGTGCTGTATTTATTGTTTTCGCACGGCGGCGGCCTGATTGTCGGCCTGATCGTGGCGGGGCTGGTGAGCTCCATTGTTCGCTCCATGGCCCCCGGGCTTGATTTGAAGGCGAACAACAACCAGAGCAAAGAGCGCAAGGCACGGCAAGCCATGCCTGTGGCAGCCCCGCCTGTGGAAAAAACAGGCAACACCGAGGTGGATACGCTGCTGGACAAGGGGCAGAAGTATATCGAGCGCATCCGCGAAGAGAACCTTAAGATTCCCGACGCACTGCTGACCGATAAGCTGGCGCAGCTGGAAATCCTGTGCGGGGAGATCTTCCGCACAGTGCACGATAAGCCCGAAAAAGCGCCGCAGATCCGCAAGTTTATGGAGTATTATCTGCCCACGACGCTGAAAATCGTATCGACATACCGTGTTATCAGCGAGCGCGGCATCGGCGGAAGCGAGATTATCGAGGCCCGCCAGCGTATCGACGATGCGTTGGGTACGGTGATCAAGGGCTGCCAGAAGCTGCTCAATAAGCTGTATCAGGACGATGTACTGGATATTACCACCGATATCGATGTGCTCGAGCAAATGCTCAAGCGCGACGGATTAACCGAAACGGAACTTCAGATGGCTGCTGACCAGGCCCGGCGCGCGGCGGAGATCAACGCCGCCGTGGACCAAAGGGCGCAGGCTGCCGCACCGCAGGCACAGCAGCAGGCCGCAACGGTGTCCAACGGGTCGCAGGCGCAGCAGATTGAAGGATAACAGGAATATAAGGAGGCAAAATTATGACGGATGCAAACACGAACGCGAATGCGGAAATGCCGGTATTGACACTGGATACTGAATCGATGGCCAAGGATAAGGCGGATTTGGAAGACGCCGTTGCGGCGCTTGAAAAGGTAAAGGCCACCGCGCCTACCGCCAAGGTGGAAACCGCCGCGGTGGAAGCGCTGCAGGAGCTGGATACCTCCATGCTCAGCGATACCGAGAAGCAGACCATCGAAGAGTTTTCCAAGAAAATCGATATTGAAAATCCGGAGCATGTGCTGCTGTACGGCGCCAGCGCCCAGAAAAAGGTCGCTGATTTTTCGGACAGCGCGCTGGCAACCGTGCGCACCGACCAGACGGGCGAAACCGGCGAAATGCTGGTAAAGCTAATCAGCGAAATCAAAGGCTTTTCCACCGAGGCGGACAAGCCGTCCGGCATCCGCGGTCTGTTTTGGAACGCGAAAAAGAACTTTGAAGAGATTAAAAACCGCTATGAAAAGGTGGACGTGAACGTGGACGAGGTAGCCACGTCGCTGGAGGAAAACCAGCGGATGCTGCTCAAGGACATCAGCATGCTCAACCACCTGTACGAAACGAATACCCAATATTTTAAAGAGCTGACGATGTACATCGTCGCCGGCGAAAAACGGCTGCAGGAGGTTCGCGCCGGCGCGCTGCAGGAGCTGAGCGCCAAGGCCAAGGCCAGCGGCGACACCATGGACGCCCAGCGCGTCAACGATCTGTCCACGGCGTGCGACCGGTTTGAGAAAAAGCTTCACGACCTGAAGCTGACGCGCACCGTCGCATTGCAGATGGCGCCGCAGATCCGGCTGCTGCAAAACAACGACAGCCTGCTGGTGGAACGCATCCAGTCCACCCTGTCCAACACCCTGCCGCTGTGGAAGAGCCAGATCGTCATCTCGCTGGGCCTTGCCCGCAGCCAACAGGCGCTTCATGCGCAGACGGCCGTGACCAACATGACCAACGAGCTGCTTAAGAAAAACTCCGAAATGCTCAAGATGGGCACCATCGAAACCGCAAAGGAAGCCGAGCGCGGCATTATCGATATCACGACGCTGACCAAAACCAATCAGGATTTGATCGACACCATTACCGACGTAATGACCGTGCAAAGGGAAGGCCGCCAGCAGCGCGTGGATGCCGAAAAGCAGTTGCTTGTATTGGAAACACAGCTTAAGCAAAAGCTTTTGGAGCTGCGGGACTAACCGGACAGACCGATTAAATTAACGGAGGGGACCCAATGCTAGCGCAAGAAGTGATGGACTTTTTAGAGGAGAATGACGTCAAGTTTGTTCGCCTTGCATTTACCGATCTGTTCGGAAAGCTGAAAAACATCGCCATTCAGCCGGACTTGCTGGCCGAGGCGTTTGAGCAGGGCGTTCCGTTTGACGCGACGGCGGTGGATGGATTCCGGGCCGACGAGAAGGGTGAGCTGCTGCTGCGGCCCGATCCCGAAACGCTGTGCATTCTGCCGTGGCGGCCGCAGGCCGGCCGCGTGTGCCGCCTGATCTGCGACGTGCTGACTGCTGACGGCAAGCCCTATGCGCGCGATACGCGCGGCATATTGCGCAAAGCCAAGGATCTGGCAAATGACCGCGGATACACCATTCGCTTTGGCGCGGAGTGTGAGTTTTACCTCTTTGAGGCCGATGAGCAGGGGCATATCACCAACCGTCCGCAGGACAGCGGCACCTATCTGGATGTCGCGCCGCTGGACCGTGGGGAGGATGTGCGCCGGGAGATCAGCCTGACACTGCTGTCGATGAACATCCGGCCGGAGGTCAGCCATCACGAGCGCGGTCCCGGGCAGAATGAAATTGATTTCCACCGTGCCGACCCGATGACCGGCGCCGATCATCTGGTGGCGTTCCATAACGCCGTGCGCACCATTGCCACGCGCTACGGACTGTGCGCGTCGTTTATGCCCAAGCCGCTGATGAATGAATTCGGCAATGCCTTTAAGGTGGATTTCGCGTTTTTCAAAGATCGCAAAAACCTGTTTACGCTTGAAAACGGAGAACTTTTGCCCGAGGCAAAATCCGCCATGGCCGGCGTGCTGAACCGGCTGGCCGGCATGACGCTGTTTTTGAACCCTATTCCCAACAGCTATGACCGGCTTACCGACGGCGAAACGCCCAACCGTATCTGCTGGTCGCATCACCACAGCCTGAATGCCGTGCGGGTGCCGCTGCCCCAGCACCGCTTTGCGCGCATGCAGGTGATGCGACCAGCAGATACGGTTGGGCGTTTCGCCGTCGGTAAGCC
>DAOPIR010000065.1:0-14207 GCA_035399245.1 Candidatus Limiplasma sp. | reverse complement strand
CCTATGATTTTGCACTATACGATGATGCGCAGGTCATCCTCCGTGGCACACGGGAAGAGTTTTAGCAAATACCGCAATTTGCTATCAAGGCAGTTATATTGCGATATGGCACCTTACCGATGAAACAGATCCCGATATACTGGCAAGCAAAGTCGTGCCTATGGCAACTACCTGCTGCAAATGAACCATGGAAAGGTTGAAACCATATTTTCAGAGCCTGCGAAAAACTGATATCCGGGGGCTGTCGCAGCAGAGAAACTGCAACAGCCCTATTTTTTGTGCATTTCGATATTGACGAAGGAATATTAATCTGCTATAGTAATGGCACACCACAACAGTTGCAATATGCAACTGTTATTTTGAGGGAGCGTTTCTGTTGGACAAACATCAAGCTTTGCAGCGTGATGCACGCCGGAAGATGATGCTGGAAGAACCGGTGGCAAAGGTGATTCCCATCCTTGCAATTCCTATGATTATCGCGATGCTGATCGATTCAATCTACAATATTACCGATACATATTTTGTCAGCCAGCTTGGCACCTCGGCTACGGCGGCCGTGGGCGTAAACGATTCGCTGATGCAGCTGATCCGATCGGTAGCCATGGGGTTTGGCATCGGCGCGTCCAGCTACATTTCGCGGCTGTTGGGCGCCAAGGAATATGAAAAGGCGAGCAAGGTTGGCTCAACCGCGCTGCTGTCGGCGCTGATCATCATTGCGGGCGTTGCGGCGATCGGCTATGCTTTTATCAATCCGCTGGTAGTGCTGCTGGGGGCTACGCCCACGGCAAAGCCGTATTCCGTGCAGTATGCCAGCTTTATCCTGTTGTCCGCGCCGTTTACGGCGGGCACCGTGGTGCTCAGCCAGTTGCTGCGCTCGGAGGGCAGCACGCAGTATTCCATGATTGGCATGGTGTCCGGCTGCGTGATCAACATCAGCCTGGATCCTTTGTTTATCAACGTGTTGGGGTTGGGCATCGCGGGCGCCGCCATTGCCACCGGCATCTCCAAAATGATCAGCTTCAGCATTTTGCTGGTACCGTTTTTGCGGAATAAGACGCTGATCGAGCTGAAATTCAAGCTGTTTACGCCCAAAAAGTATATTTATGCGGAAATCGTCAAAATGGGCATCCCCACGTTTCTCAGAAGCAGCATGCTGGCGCTGTCCACGATCGTGCTGAATAATTACGCGGGTGGCTTCGGCGATACGGCGCTGGCCGCCGTCTCGGTTGCAAACAAGTGCACGCGGCTGATCGGCGCGGCGATTATCGGGCTTGGGATGGGCTTTCAGCCGCTGGCGGGCTATTGCTGGGGCGCAAAGCGGTATGATCGGGTGCGCAAAGTGTTTTGGACCTGCAGTGGCATGGGTGTTGCGGGCGCCGTGGTTCTGGGCACAGTGATGGCACTGGGCGCGCCGAAGCTGATCCAGATCTTCGCTTCGACGGATAACACGGAGCTGGTTACGCTGGGAGCCTATATCATCATTGCGCAGTGCATCACCATGCCGCTGCACGTGTGGAGCATGATCGCCAACGGCCTGTTTCAGGCGCTGGGCCGGCCCTGGGGCGCCGGTGTGCTGGGCCTGTCGCGCCAGCTGATCTGCCTGGTGCCCAGCGTAATCGTGCTGTCACAGCTGTTTGGCGTTTACGGACTGGCATCCGCACAGGCTGTATCGGATGTGCTGACGATGTGTATCGCCGTTCCGATGGTGCTGTTGCTGATGAAGAAAATCAAGGTATTGGAAAACAATAACAACCCTGCGCAGAACGGATTGCAGCCGAACAGCAGCTTCAACCGATAAGCTTACTTCCATAAAGGGGGATGAAAATGTATAACAAAGAGCAGTCGTTTTCCAGGAATATCGCGCGGTATATCGGCCGATTGGAAAAGATGAGAAGGCAGTTTCTCAACAGCCGCCTGCATCCTTACAAGCTGAAGGGTTCCATGTTTCTCATGCTTTTGTATTTGGATAAATATCCGGGGTCTTCGCAGGATGCGCTGGTGGAATTTATCGGTATTGATAAAAGCGGCATTGCCAGAAAATGCCGTCAGATGGATGATTTTGGCTATATCACGCGCGAAGAGGACAACGCAAACCGAAGGCAGTACAGCCTGTTTCTCACCGATGCGGGCCGTGCACTGCTGCCGGTGATCCGCACGCTGCTGGAGGAGTGGAGCAACCGTATCACAGCCGGCATGGACATAGGGGAGAAGAAGGAGCTTATCCGGCTTTTGGAGATCATGGCCAATAATGCGATTGCAGAGCATTAAGGAAGCATTGCCGGGAAACCGCTCATGGAGAATGCCGGAAAGAAAACAGACAAAACACTTCTATTCCTGCCTGCACTGCTGTAAACTGGGCATGGTTCCCTGTAAAATTGACGGATGAGGATATAAACAATATGCTGATCGTTGAAAAAATGCTGGTACTGCTGATCTTGATGCTGGTGGGGCTGCTGCTGGTGAAGGTTCGGATTATTGACGAGCGCACCGGCCAGAAGCTATCCGCCATTGTGCTCTATGTTGCCAATCCGGCGGTGATTATCAGCGCCTCGCAGACAGAGCGCAATATTCCGGACCGCGATCTGCTCACGGCGGTGCTGATTACCGTTATCATTTATGCGGTGCTGCTTTTAGCGGCCGTGATTTTACCCAAACTGATGAAGCTTAAGCCGAAACAAGCCAATGCATACGCCATGATGACGGTCTTTTCCAACATCGGCTATATGGGCATTCCGCTGGTGTCGGAAATTGTCGGCGATGAGGCTATGCTGTATGTATCGGTGTTTATCCTGCTGTACAATGTTTTGATCTATACCTACGGCATCATGATCCTGCAGCGCGGTGCCGATCCCGTTTCCCAAAAGGGATTATCCTTGAAGGAATTCCTCAATCCGGGCGTGGTGTCCAGCGTGATCGCGGTAATGTTCTATCTGCTGCGTATCCGCCTGCCGGAGATTATCACATCGTCGCTGGGATACCTGAGTGACCTGAACGCGCCGCTGGGCATGATCGTCATCGGCGTAGCGCTGGCTAATGTGGATTTCCGATCGTTTTTTACCGATTACAAGCTGCTGATTTTTTCGGCGGTAAAACTGCTGATCCTGCCGATCCTTTGCGGCTTTGCACTGAAACACTTTATCGGGGCGGGCGATCTGCTGGGGGTATGCATCATCATGCTGAGCACACCGGTTGGCAGCATGACGGTCATGATGGCGCAGCAATACGGCGGCGAATACACGTTGCTGTCCAAAGGGGTTACGCTGACGACGCTGCTGTGCATCGCCACGATTCCCATCGTATTTGCCGTGCTGCTGTAAAATAACTATGCGTTTAGGATTTTCATAAATTCTTCGCCGGTGATCGACTCTTTTTCGTACAGATACTTGGCAAGCTCATCCAGCTTCTCACGGTTTTCGGCTAAAATCGAAGAAGCTTTTTCGTGCTGCCGTTTCACCAGCGCAACCACCTGCTGATCAATGCTCGCCTGCGTTTGCGCGGAGCACGCAAGCGTCGTATCGCCGCCGAGGTATTGGTTGGTTACGGTTTCCAGCGCAACCATGTCAAAATCATCGCTCATGCCATAGCGGGTGAGCATAGCACGGGCCAGCTTGGTGGCTTCCTCGATATCGTTGGATGCGCCGGTGGACATGGAGTGGAACACCAGCTCTTCCGCCGCGCGGCCGCCCGTGAGGGTGGCGATCTTGTTTTCGATCTCTTCCTTGCTCATCAGGTAGTGGTTGCCTTCCTCCACCTGCATGGTATAGCCCAGCGCGCCGGAGGTACGCGGAATGATGGTGATTTTCTGCACCGGTGCGGAGTGTGTTTGCTTGGCCGCTACCAGCGCATGGCCGGTTTCGTGGTAGGCAACGATCCGCTTTTCGTGATCGGTCAGGATGGCGTTCTTCTTTTGATAACCGGCAATTACGACTTCGATGCTTTCCTCAAAGTCCGACTGCGTGGCGGCCTTGCGCCCATCGCGGATGGCCCGCAGCGCCGCTTCATTAACGATGTTGGCAAGCTCTGCGCCGGATGCGCCAGAAGCCATACGGGCAATCTGCTGAAAATCGATGTCGCCTTCCAGCTTGATCTTTTTGGCATGAACCCGCAGGATTGCTTCGCGGCCGGCAAGGTCGGGCAGCTCTACCGGTACGCGGCGGTCAAACCGGCCCGGGCGGGTCAGCGCCGGATCCAGCGAATCGGGCCGGTTGGTGGCGGCCAGGATAATCACGCCGTTGTTGTCCTCAAAGCCGTCCATCTCGGTTAGCAGCTGGTTGAGGGTTTGCTCCCGCTCATCATTGCCGTTGATGCGTCCGTCACGCTTCTGGCCGATCGCGTCGATCTCGTCGATAAACACGATACAGGGCGCTTTTTCTTTTGCCTGCTTAAACAGATCGCGCACCTTGGACGCGCCCATGCCCACGAACATCTCCACAAACTCGGAGCCGGACATGGAGAAAAACGGCACGTCGGCCTCGCCGGCCACGGCTTTGGCAAGCATGGTTTTACCGGTGCCCGGAGGGCCCACCAGCAGTACGCCTCTTGGCATGGAGGCTCCGATGTCCTTGTATTTGGAAGGATTGTGGAGATATTCCACGATTTCGGCCAGGTTTTCCTTGGCCTCATCCTCGCCGGCGACATCCGCAAACTTGATGCCCTTGGTGGACTTTACATACACCTTTGCGTTGCTCTTGCCCATGCCAAACAGCAGGGAGTTTCCGCCGCCGGCTTTTTTCATCAGCTGACGGGACAAATACTGGCCGAGAACGACAAAGACGACGATCGGCAAAATCCATGTGAGGAAGAACTCCAGCAGCGGAGACATTTCCTGCACGATCTCGCTGGTGAACTGTGCGCCGGACGCATACAGGCGGTCAACCAGATCTGCATCCGTCAGGACGCCGGTCTTATAAAGGTTGCCGTCCGTATCGGAAAACACGATCTGGTTATCCTCAATCTCAACCTGACTGATCTTTTTGTCCTCCGTCATGGTCATAAAGGTGCCGTAATCCACTTCCTGTATATATTGGCTGCTAAGCAGCGGAATCAGCAGCGAATTGATCAGCAGCAGCACCAGCAGTGCAATTCCGTAATAATAAAGCAAATGCTTGTGTGGCGGTTTGATTTCATTCATAGTATTCCTCCCCTTCAGTAGGTTATATTTCCATATGATCATTCCGATATCGCAGGCAAAGTTTTGCCCTATGGATATGCATTCTCCATAGCCGTGCAAAGTCCTTTTGCCGGACGGCGGATCTTTGGTGCGGTTGAGTGCTTGACAGCAAATGGCAGCGCACAGACGGGCGAAACATGGTATAATTAGCTATATAACCGCACAGTACCGTTAGCAGACAACGGCGAAAGAGGGGATTCGTATTCGAAAATTCTTTGGCAAACGACCTCATGTACAGAAAGCGGCAAGCTTTTTAAAATATATCGGGCCCGGTTTGTTGGTAACGGTCGGGTTTATTGATCCGGGTAACTGGGCGTCCAATATCGCGGCAGGCTCACAGTACGGTTATACACTGCTGTGGATGGTAACGCTGTCGACCGTCATGCTGATCGTGCTGCAGCACAATGCGGCGCATCTGGGCATCGTAACCGGCAAGTGCCTGTCCGAAGCGGCTACGGAATACATGCGCCCGTGGATCAAAAACCTGGTGCTGGGCTCTGCGGTCGGCGCGGCGATCTCCACCGCGCTTGCGGAGATCTTGGGCGCGGCCATCGCGCTGAACATGCTGTTTCACCTGCCGATTAAGATCGGCTCGCTGCTGACGCTTGCCGTGGTGCTGGTGCTGCAGTTTACCAACTCGTACAAGAAGATCGAAAAGATTATCATCGGCTTTGTATCGCTGATCGGTCTTTCGTTTTTATTCGAAATCTACCTGATCGACACAAACTGGGCCGCGGCCGCGTCCGGCTGGGTAACGCCGGCGTTTCCCAAGGGCTCGATGGTGGTTATCATGAGCGTGCTGGGCGCCGTGGTGATGCCGCACAACCTGTTTTTACATTCCGAGATTATCCAAAGCCGCCAATGGAACCTGCAGGATGAAACCGTTATCCGCAAGCAGCTTAAGTACGAGTTTACCGATACGCTGCTGTCCATGATTATCGGGTGGGCAATCAACAGCGCGATGATCCTGATGGCAGCGGCTACGTTTTTTACGCAAAACACCGTTGTGGATGATCTGGCACAGGCGCAGGAGATGCTAAAGCCGCTGCTGGGCAACGCGGCGGGGGTTGTGTTCGCGGTTGCGCTTCTGTTTGCGGGACTTTCGTCCAGCATCACGGCAGGTATGGCGGGCGGCAGTATTTTTGCGGGGATCTTCGGGGAACCGTACAACCTGCAGGATAACCATTCCCGTCTCGGCGTTCTGATAACCATGGTGCCGGCGACGCTGATCATTTTCCTGATCGCCTCTCCGTTTGACGGGCTGATCTATTCGCAGATGCTTTTAAGCATCCAGCTGCCGATCACCATTTTTACCCTGATCACGCTGACATCCTCCCAAAAGGTAATGGGTACGCACGCCAACGGAACATGGCTTAAAATATTGCTTTTCGGCATCGCGGGAATCGTGACCTATCTCAACGCAGCGCTGCTGCTGAGCTATTTCTAATCTTGTGCTTTTACTGGCTTTCGGTTGACAACAAGCCGGCGATTGCATAGGGTTAAAAGGTCAAACCATGCAAGCGTATCGGCAGCATTTGATAAAGCCGCAAAACGATCGGGAAGGGCTATAGACGATGTATGATTATCTGGTGGTTGGGGCGGGGCTTGCCGGCAGCGTTGCGGCCAGAGAGCTGACCGAGGCGGGCAAGAAATGCCTTGTCGTGGAAAAGCGCAGCCATATCGGAGGCAATGTCTACACCCGAAAGATAGAGGGTATCGATGTGCATTGCTACGGCGCGCACATCTTTCATACCGATGATACGGAAGTCTGGGCGTATGTCAACCGATTTGCGCAGTTTAACCGCTATACCCATATGCCGCTGGCCAATTACATGGGAGAGTTATACAACCTGCCTTTCAACATGAACACGTTTCACCAGATGTGGGGCGTGGCTACGCCGGAGGAAGCCGCCGCAATCATCGCCCAGCAGCGGCAGGCGGCCGGTATCAATCATCCGCGCAACCTGGAGGAGCAGGCAATCAGCCTGGTCGGCACGGATATCTATGAAAAGCTGATTAAGGGATACACCGAAAAACAATGGGGACGGGCCTGCCGTGATTTGCCGGTCAGTATTATCAACCGGCTGCCCGTCCGCTTTACCTACGATAATAACTATTTTAATTCGCGCTTTCAGGGTATTCCGGCGGATGGATATACGGCCATGATCGAGCGGCTGCTGGCGGGGATTAACGTCTGGCTGCATACGGATTATCTGGAACAGCGCGACATGCTGCGTCCGCTTGTCACCAAGGTGATCTATACCGGTGGTATCGACGCATATTTCGCCTATGCGTTCGGCCCGCTGGAGTACCGCAGTATCCGGCTGGAAACCGAGACGCTGGACATGGAGAATTTCCAGGGCAACGCCGTGGTGAACTATACCGATCGGGATACGCCGTATACGCGCATCATTGAGCATAAGCACTTTAATTACGGCACGCAGCGAAAAACCGTGATCAGCCGGGAGTACTCCTCGGAATGGCAGCCGGGCAGCGAGGCGTTTTATCCGGTAAACAACGAAAAAAACCATATGCTCTACCAACGCTATGCAGATTTGGCGCTGGATGAGCGCAGCACCATTTTCACAGGCCGTCTCGGGCTGTACCGCTATCTGGATATGGACGCGGTGGTGCGGCAGGCGCTTGACTTGTGTAAAGAGGAAATGGAAAAATGAGTGACATCAGGATCTACATTGCCATGCACATTCCGTCGCATGCCCCGCAGGACGACCTGTACATTCCGTTGCAGGTCGGCGCGGCAAACCATGACCGGTTCTGCCCGATAACCGATGCCGACGGGGACAGCATTTCCCAAAAAAACAGCTCGTTTTGCGAGCTGACGGGGCTATACTGGATTTGGAAAAATGTAAAGGCGGATGCCGTCGGGCTGGTGCACTACCGCAGATATTTTATTCAAAGCAGAGGCTTAAAAAGCCCGTGGGAGTGTATCCTTACGCGCGCTACAGCGGAAGCCATGCTGCGGACGACCGATGTGATTTTACCCAAAGAGCAGCGCTATGTGGTTGAGACAAATTTATCGCAATATGCGCATGCCCACAATAAAAAAGATTTGCTGCAAGCGCGGGCGTGTATTCGGGAACTGTGTCCGGAGTACCTGCGGACGTTTGATCTTGTGATGCACAAAACGCACGGCCATCGCCTGAACATGATGATTATGAAAAAGCCGTTGTTTGACGAATATTGCGCATGGCTGTTTCCCATCATTTTCCGGTTGGAAGGCCGGCTGGATACTTCCAAATATTCCTCGTACAACCAGCGTGTATACGGTTTTATTGCCGAGCGGCTGCTGGACGTATGGGTGGAGTATAACTGCATATCCTATACGGAGCTGCCGGTAGTGAATATCGAGCCCGTGCGCTGGGTCCGCAAGGCGCAAAACATGATAAAGCAAAAATACGAAGCCGGTCTTGGTACGCAGGAAACGGACTAGGCAAACGATATCGACAGCCGCCCTTTACACAAAAAAAAGAAGCCGCGGGATCGGCTTCTTTGTGGTTTGCGATTGATTACTTAGCTTTCGGTGCCGGTTTTGCGGGCTTCTTGGGAGCCGGCTTTTTGGCGTCTTTAGGCATGCTATTTCGCCTCCTCTCTGCTGAGAGTAATTGCATAATACGCCGTAAAAAATGCGTTGTCAATAGGGTTTCCCCGGGAAGAAAAAATAATTTGAGGCGTCTATGAAACCCTTATGATATAAGCAATACAACAACACCATAGCGTGACGAATTTGCCACTTGAAAAACCGGACTGCCACAAGGGTATTTTGAAGAGGGCAAGGAATAATCCGGCGCGGCGTAGAAATAATACAGGACATTATCATGGCTAAAAATCCGATGCGCAGGCGAACCGGCCCAATGAAACGCAAGCCGGAGCGCTGCGATAAAAAACATCGAAGATGCAAAGAGGTGCGGTATGAAGAATAAGCGGAAACTTGCGCTCATCCTTCTCTTTTTGCTGTTGATTTTGATTACGGGTGTCGTCGGATATATGATCTTGCTGCACGTCGGCATCGTGGACGCGCTGTATATGACGGTGATTACCATTTCCACCGTGGGCTACGGCGAGGTCGGCGTGATGACCGACACGGCAAAGCTGTTTTCGATATTGATTATCTTCGCGGGCCTGGCCACTGTCGGCTATGGCGTAACCACGCTGGTTTCGTTTTTCTTTGAAGGGGAACTGCGGGATGCATGGAGGAGAAAGCGTATGGAAACAAAGATCCAGGAG
Source organism: Candidatus Limiplasma sp. (assembly GCA_035399245.1). GTDB lineage: Bacteria > Bacillota > Clostridia > Christensenellales > Aristaeellaceae > CAXXOK01. The sequence goes on along the minus strand of DAOPIR010000065.1, from coordinate 4,792 downwards.
CTGAAGGACCATTACATTGTCTGCGGCGCCGGAGAAGTGGGGCGCACGGTCATCAGCAGCCTGAAGGACAACGGCGCAAGCTTTGTGGTGATCGAAGAGAATGAGAAACAGGCGGAGGAGCTGGAGGCGGCGGATATCCTGACCGTGCTCGGCGACGCCACCAGCGAGGACACACTGCAAAAGGCGGGTATCGCGCGTGCCAAGGGCATTGTATGCGCTCTGCCGGCCGATTCGCAAAATGTGTTTATTGTGCTTACGGCACGGCAGATGAACGACAGCATTTACATCGTGTCCAAGGCGGTAGAACCATCGGCACACAGCAAGCTGATGAAGGCCGGCGCCAACAAAACCATATCTCCCAATGAAATCGGCGGCCAGCGCATCGCCGCTCTCTTGCTGCGTCCGTCCGTGATTTCCTTTTTGGATGTCATTACCCGAGCCGGGGATGTAACGCTGGATCTGGAAGAGGTGGTCATTCCCGAAAAATCCACGCTCGCCGGCAAAAAGCTTTCCGAAGCGAAAATTCCAGAGCAGACGGGGCTGATTATTCTCGCGCTCAAACGCAAGGATAGCGCAAAATTCAAGTTCAATCCCGGCTCCGGTACGGTGGTGCAGGCGGGCGATACCATGGTGGTGCTGGGCACCGCCGAGCAGGCAGAGCAGCTGCAGACGCTGGCAAACCGGTAAGGCATGTAATACAATGAAACAACGGAGGCATACGCTATGCCTCCGTTTCGTTTATACACCTTATGCTCTATTCAAACGGATAGATAAGCCCGATCCGGCCGCGGATATCATCCATTATCCGCATCATGCGTATGGTCTCGGCATGGGGCATGGCTTCGCACTCCGTATTGCCGTTCTCAATGGCGTTTACGGCGGCTTGCAGCTCGTACTCAAACCCTGTAATTTGCTTGGGAACGTGGTAACTGCATGCCTGTTCGGCTTCTTGTATAGGGGTAACGGTGATCACCTGCGGATTGAGAAGGGTATCGATACTCAGCGTACCCTTGGTGCCGTATACCACGCCGCGGGTGTCACCCACACAGTTCATGGCGGTGCACAGCACGGCCATTTTGCTGTCTGCATAGGTAAAGGTAAACGCGTCCTGCACGTCGACGCCCGTGTCCGTCATTTGTCCGGTCGCCTGAACATCCACGATATCCCCGCCAAACACCATACACGTGAAGTTTACGACATACACGCCCAGGTCCAGCAGCGCACCGCCCGCAAGCTCCGGCTTTTGCATACGTTCCACTTGGTCCAGCACATAGGCGAGGTTGGCGGTCAGCAGCTTTGGCGTGCCGATTGCGCCGCCCGCGATTAACTCATCTATCATACGGCGGGACGGCAGGTAGCGCGTCCAGATCGCCTCAGCCGCGTACAGCCTTTTTATGCGCGCGATGGATGTGATCTCTTCCGCCTGCCGCGCGTTGACGGTGAAAGGCTTCTCACACAGCACGTGCTTGCCGTGCTGCAGGCACAGCTTCATATGCTCGTAATGATGGGAATGCGGTGTGGCGACGTAGACCAGGTCCACATCCGGATCGCGCAGCATCTCCTCATAGGATCCGTATGCTTTTTCAAAGCCGTAATTTTCGGCAAACTGCAAAGCGCGCTCGCTGTTACGGGAGGCTATCGCGTACCGGGCAACCGATTCGCCGCCCTGCTCGATCATGCCGCGCAGCGTTTGGGCCATCTTGCCGGCGATGTTGCCGGCGCCTAAAATTGCAACGTTAATCATTGTGCGCACCTCCGTCGATTGGGATCTGTGGTAGTTATTTTATAGAATTCTGTGTCAATATGCAATGGATGCGGCATAGAAAACCGCAAACCACCGCCAATGCGGCGAAGGCTTGCGGGATACTGCTATTCTTGTTGTAACGAATCAAACAATGAATGGATATTCAGAATACGGAATTTATGAAGTGCGGGCTTTGCTGCGCCTGCGCCGTGAAACCCATAAATCGGTCAGCAGCACGGCGGCACCCGCGCTGAACCAACCGGTAAGCATGCCGAAATACCGGATGCGGATTAACTCGGGGCTGCGCAGCTCTAGCAAGCTTGCCGCGCTTTGCCATACCTGCCAAAATGCGGATTGAATGTCATCCCATTCTACCAGTACTGCCGGTACCCACTCGGGAAAGGTATACACCGGAGCGACGATATAGTTCATCAGTCCGGCGGCAGCCAATGCCAGCAACCCGTACCCAAGCAGCAGCGCCAGTGCGCTTAGCGTGAGACGCGGCCATAAGCGGCTGGCATATTCCACTTGCAGCTGACTGTGGGTATGGGACAAAAATGCGTGGGTGCGGCTGATCCAATCATGCAGCAAGGCGAAAAATACAACGCTGCCGATTAAAAACAGCAGCACACGCAGCGGCAGCAGCGCGCCCATGCCCTCCTTGTGCAGGTCAATCAGCGTGCCGCCTGCCTGCCAGCCTTCCATATCGGCGGCAAAGGTAGCGCTTGCGCCCGCATGGGATACGGGCATTGCGGTTACCTGTAAAGCGTCTAATTGAAACGGCTGATCCCAAAGGGTGGCCAGCGGAATGTAGGCCGCATAATCTTCGCTGTCGCCCACCCGCTTTTGATGGCGCAGGATACCGATGACGGTAAACTCCATATCCGCCACCGTTACGGTGCGGCCAACCGGTTCGGTGATGTGGAACAGGGCCAACGCAAGGTCTTCATCCAGTAAAATGCCGTCGGAACCGACTGCAAGCTCCTCGGGATAAAACAGCCGTCCGACTAGCAGGTACGCCGGTGCCAAGGCAAAAGCGTCCTCTCCCAGTGCGTTGAGCCGTGCTTGCTGGGTTTCATCGGCGTCACTTGAAAGGGTTATGCCTTCGGCGATGCCGCTGAGCGTATAGCTTTCCACAATGCCGTCCCAGTCCTCCGCGGTGGTCTGCAAGGCTTCCCACAGGGCAAGCACCTCGGCGTTGGGGAGGACGTCGGCCGATTGCGAATCGGCTGTCGGATCCTCCGGCACGGAGGATTGGCCTGTGCTTTGGGTTTCAATCGCAGGGGCGGGAATCAGGTATTGCAGATTGCTTTTAACCGCATGTATCTCAACAGCGGACCATACCAGTATGCCAATGCATACGGCAAGAGCTGCCAGGGTCCAATTACGATGCTTTTTCATGGCTTCTCCGTTTAGTCCACATATTCCATCACCGTGCAATCATCGCTCAGCGCACGGTCTTCGCCAACGGCAATATCCTGATAATCCAGCGATTCCTGTACCGAAACCATGGTATCGCCGCGCTCCAGTACGGTAACGGAGGTCTTGACAACCGTCATGCTGGCGGAGCCCAGAAAACCGTCGTAATTATGCTGGATGACATATACGTAATCCTCGCCATCGCCAGCACTGCGTACGGCAGCGGCGGGGAGCAGCGTGGTCGATTCCTTTGCTTTGTAGCGAACGGTAACGGAAACCGTTCCGTCCGTCAGCATGGCGGGTATGCCGCCCTTGGCGGATATCACATCGTCCGTCAAGGCAATGTAGATGTACTTCTTGCCGTCGCTGGCAAGCGCCGTGCTTTCAACCGTTGTTTTTTCGGTGCCGTAGTTGCCGGAAATTTCTACCTTGGTGTTGTCCGCGATCACCTTGCCAAGGCTGGTAATATCGGCGCGCAGCTGCGGCGGGGTGTCGGGATCGCTCAGGGTAAAGGCGGCGGTTTTCCCGTCGTAGTTGTCTCCGCTATTTACATTGACGGCGACCACATAGCCGTCCTGCGGTGCGGTAACGGTGGTCAGCGTGTTCATGCGTTCTGTCAGCGCGACCATATCGTCCATCAGGTCATTCATTTCGGTCAGCAGGGCATTTCGCTCCTTGATGTACTGGAAGGTGGTTTCCTTAAACTGCGAGCTGCTGTGCTTGTATTCCTGTATAAACGAGGCATACGCCTGATCGTACGCGGTCTGTGCATCGGCGGCTGCCTGTACGGCGGATGATAATTCGTCCTGTCCCTGGGCGCGGCGCTGCCACTGCGCCGTATCAGCGCCCAGCGAAATGCCGAGCTCCGCGGCCAGCACGCGCGCGTCATGCTCAGCGTTTGCCAGCGCGGTTTGCGCATCCAGTACGGCTTCGTACAGGGTGTTTTCACTGCTGTCCTTATCCGTACGCAGATTGGCAATGTCTTTATCCAGCAGGTCGGAAGCCTTTTCATCGTATTTCGCCTGCAGCTCGTCCATGGCCGTATCATAGTCCGGCATGGTGGCGGTGAATATGGTTTCGCCGGCGGTAACGGTTTGACCGGCACGTACGTAAACTTTATCGATAACAATAGCGTTTTCCATGGCGTCAAACAGCGTGTAATCTGTGGTTTTGGGAAAATAGATTTCCGCGTCAAGGTTGATTTTCTGCTCCAGCCGGCCGCGGTCGCCCTGCACAATACGCACCTTGGGTGTAGTGATGGTGACGATGGTGTTGGCAAAGAACATACACAGCGCGACAATGACGGCCAGAGCGATCATGCCGCGAACCGCGATTTTTTTCAGCTTCATGGCGGATATACCCCTTCCTGCTTATTTCAGCTCGCTAAGCGCAACGCCCAGCAAAATATCTTCCTGGAAGTACATGTACACAAACAAGGCCGGCAGGATGTACAAGGCAGCACCGGCAAATGCCACGCCGGAGTTATCGGTACTGATCTGGTTAAACAGCACCGAAAGCGGCTGATCCGCCGTACGGTCGGCCAGATATACCAGCGGCTGTTCCACCAGGTTCCAGCAATCCGCAAACGACAGCGCGGCAGCGGCGCCGAGGATGGGCTTGCATACCGGC
>DAOPIR010000064.1:0-14253 GCA_035399245.1 Candidatus Limiplasma sp. | reverse complement strand
GGGGTGGGTGCAAAATTGGGTGCACTGTGAAACGATTATCAAAGAGCAAATTTAATTACCTAACAAAGCCTCTCCCTATGCGGCGGCTCTCTACTCCGCCTCGTTGATTTTCTCCACCAGCTTCACCAAGTCGTCGTAATTGATCTGCCCGTTGGCGAAGCTTATCATGCTGCGCAGCGGCATAAAGGCGATCAGCGCCTGCAGCATATCGTCCGTAATCGTATTGCTGCCGTCGGCGGATTCCCCCGCGCCCATGCCCTGCTTGAACATATCGATCATCGGCTTGAGAATTTCCGCAGCCTTGGGATCCTCCAGCAGATCCGCGAAGATGGAGTTGAGGGTGGCCTTTCTGGGCAGCGGAACCGTGGACAGCACGTTTACGTTCTGCTCCAGCGCTATATCGCGGCTGCACCGGGCGATCTGGATGCCGAACGCGCCGGTTTCCACGTGCCAGTCGTGGATCTCCGTATTCCAGTATGCGAAGGCACGCTTGGATAGCGTAAAGTGCACGGTTTTCGTCTGTCCGGGTTCCAGTGCCACCTTTTGAAAGCCTTTCAGCTCGCGCACGGGGCGGATCACGGTGCTTTCGCGGTCGGCTACGTACAGCTGCACCACTTCTTTGCCCGCCACGCTGCCCGTGTTGGTCACATCCACGCTCACAGCAAGCGTATCGGTATCCTTGATTTCTTCGGCGCTCAGACATAGATTGCTATATTGGAAATTCGTATAGCTCAGCCCGTAACCGAAGGGGAACAGCACGGGCATGTGCTTTTTATCATACCAGCGGTAGCCCACGAACACGCCTTCGCGGTATTCCGCCGTGTCTTTCTCCCCGCCGTACCAGGGATAGGAGGAGTTATCCTTGCGGCAGGCCGGGAAGCTTTCCGGCAGGCGCCCGCTGGGGTTCACCTTGCCGTACAGCACGTCCACGGTGGCGCCGCCCGCCGCCTGGCCGCCCAGGTAGGCTTCCAGCACGGCGCCTACGTCGTCCAGCCACGGCATTTCGATCGGCGCGCCGTTATAAAGCACCACCACGGTGTTCGGGTTGACGGCCGCCACACGCTCGATGAGCGTTTCCTGATTTTCCGGCATCCGCATGTGCCTGCGGTCGTAGCCCTCGCTTTCATAGCGGTCCGGCAGACCGACGAACACCACCGCCACCTCGGCCTTCGCGGCCGCCGCTTCCGCCGCGGCCAGCATCTGCTCGTCCGGCTCATCTTTTTCGATATCGTAGCCGTCGGCGTAGATCACGCCGGGGCATGCAGCCAGCTCGTCCCATGCGCAGGTCAACTGGTTAAAGTTGATATGCGAGCTCCCGCCGCCCTGGAAGCGCAGCTGCCTGGCGAACTTGCCGATCACAGCGATCTTCTGTTCTTTGGAAAGCGGAAGCAGGAAGTTATCGTTCTTCAGCAGCACCATGCAGTCCGCCGCCAGCTTGCGCGCCAGCTCGTGCTGCGCCTGTTTGTTCCATGGGGTTTCCGGTTTGGCGTGTTCCAGATACCGCTGATTGACAGTCAGGATTCGCTCGCAGCAAAGATCCACCAGCTTTTCGTCCAGCCGGCCTTCGCGCACGGCCTTCACCACCCGCTGGTCGTTCTGACCGCCGGAGGCGGGCATTTCCAGATCCAGGCCGGCTTTTACGCTTTCCACGCGGTCGTCGGTCGCACCCCAATCGCTCATCACGTAGCCGTCAAATCCCCACTCGTTTCGCAGAAGCTCGGTCAGCAGCCAGCGGTTTTCACAGGCATAGGTGCCGTTGATCCGGTTGTAGCTGCACATCACCGTCCACGGCTTGGCGCGCTTCACAGCGGTCTCGAAGGCGGGCAGATAGATTTCCCGCAGCGTACGCTCGTCCACCACGCTGTTGCTGCTCATGCGGCGGTATTCCTGATTGTTGCAGGCAAAGTGCTTGATGCTGGTTCCCACGTTGCGGCTCTGCACGCCTTGGATAAAGCTTGTGGCAGCCTCGCCCGCCAGGTAAGGATCCTCGCTGTAGTATTCGAAGTTCCGGCCGCACAGCGGCGAACGCTTGATGTTGACTGCGGGGCCCAGCACCACGGAAAGTTTCTCATGCTGACAAGCATCTCCGATTGCCTCGCCGATCGTTCGGATCAGATCACGATCGAAGGAAGCGGCGGTGGCGCATCCTGTGGGGAAACAAACCACTTTGATGGATTCGTTGATGCTCATATGGTCGGCCGATTCATCCTGCTTGCGCAGGCCGTAAGGGCCGTCGCTGACCATGCAGCTTTTTACGCCCAGGCGTTCCACCGGCTTGGTGTGCCAGAAATCCAAGCCCGAAAGCAATCCGGCCTTTTCTTCCAGCGTCATTTTGGAAACGATGCGTTTGATATCCATGGCAAGCACCCTCTTTATTTATAACTTACGGTATCCAGATCCCATGGCTCGTAGATCTTGGGCACATCGGCGATCAGGCGTTTCGTATAATCGGCTTTGGGGGAGAGAATGACCTCGTCCGCCGAGCCGTGCTCCACGAATCGGCCATGCTCCATGATGTATACGGTGTCGGAGATAAAATAAGAAAGTCCGATATCGTGGGTGATGAAAATAATGGTCATGCCGGTCTCGTCCCGCAGGTGCAGCAGCATATCCAGAATGGTGGCGCGTGAGCAGGCGTCGATCATGCTGGTGGGCTCGTCCGCAAACAGGATCTTCGGCTTCAGCAGGAATACGCGGGCGATCATCAGGCGCTGCATCTGCCCGCCGGAAAGCTCGAACGGGTACTTGTTGGTCAATTCCTCAAATTTAAGGTTCACGAAGCTGCAGGCTTCGGTCATCATCTCGATTTTTTTCTCTCTGGGCAAGCGGCGGCCGCCGCACATGTTGATGCAATCCAGTAGCACCGTGTCGATCTTATTGAACACGTTATAGGAGCTGAAGGGATCCTGGAAGATCGCCTGGGTATTCTTCCAGTATTCCCGTTTCTTCCGGCCGGTGGAAATATCCAGCAGCTTGCCCTGGTAATAAATTTCGCCCTGCGTAACGTTCAGCAGACCCAACAGCATTTTGGAAAGCGTGGTTTTGCCGCTTCCGCTCTCGCCTACGATGGATACCAGTTCGCCCTCGTGGAAATCGAAATCCACGTGATCCACCGCCGCGACCTGCTTATTGCCGATCCCGAAAATCTTGGTAACGCCGCGGCCGCTCAAGCACAGCGGGCGCGCCAGAATTTCGTTCGTCTGCGCGGCGCGGGAGGCCGGCGGCTGCCCGCCTTTCAGGCTGCATTCATTCGTCTTCATGCTTGTACATCTCCCTCAGGTGCTCTACGGAATGGCCGCAGCGGTACGCCCTGCCGTTGCCGAACTCAATCATGGGCAGCGCGTTATACCGGCATTGCGGCACCACGTACTTGCAGCGTTCGGCAAAGCGGCAGCCCTGCGGCGGCTTTTTGAGGTTCGGAGGCGTGCCGGGGATGGCGACCAGCTTCTGCTCACGCGTGCCTTCCTCCGGCACGATGATGGAGCGCATCAGCCCGCGGGAATACGGATGTACTGGGTCGAATACCATCTCTTTGGCCGCGCCCCGCTCCACGATCTGCCCGGCGTACATTACCATAATGTCATCGGTAACGTTATACAGAAGCGGCAGCTCATGGGTGATGAAAATCATCGAGCGGATGTAGCCCTTGTCCATCAGATCCCGGAGCATTTTGATAACCATCTTCTGGCTGGTCACGTCCAGCGCGCTGGAAGGCTCGTCCGCAATGAGCACCTTGGGCTTGAGAATAGTGGAAATGGTGATTACGGTGCGCTGCTTCATGCCGCCGGACAGCTCCACGGGGTGCTGATCCAGCACGCTGGCGGGCAGGCCCAGCTCCGCGAAGCGTTCCTCTGCCATTTCGGAAATCTGCTTTACGTCGGCCTTCGGATCGTGCGCCAGGATAACGTCCTCGATGAATTTGCGGATCTTGCGCGTGGGGTTGAGGGCGTTCATGGCCGCCTGGGGTATATAGGCGATCTCCGTGCCGAGGATGGTTTTCCGCACCGTGTCGGGATCCATGCCGGAGATATTTTTGCCGTCTATGATGATCTCACCGCTCACGTAATGCAAAGGTGCGAAATAGTAGCCCATCAGGCTCAGCGCGAGGGTGGATTTGCCGCAGCCGCTTTCGCCCGCGATGCCCAGGGACTTGCCTTCCTCGATCTTCAGCGAAACGTGATCCACGGCGTACACGTCCTCATGGAAGCGGGTGATATATTTGGTGGTCAGGCCGCGGACTTCCAGCATCGTTTTGCTCATGCTCGTCCTCCTAATCTCTCAAGGTGGGATTAAATACCTGATCCATCCCCGTGTTCATCAGGTTCAGCGAGAACGAGATGAACGCGATCAGCAGGATGACCGGGAAATAAGCCCACCAGGAGCCGTTGAGGTGCGCGTTGTACAGCATCGCCCAGTTCATCATCAGGCCCAGCGTGGGCACCTCCGTGGTTCTCGGGCCCAGACCCAGCAGCGACAGCTGCGCTTCGGCCAGGATGCCGGAGCTCACCTGGAGGATAAACGCCATAACCACGTAGGAGGCGATGTACGGAAGGATATCCGTCAGGATGATGCGCATCAGCGAGTGGCCGGACAGGCGGCTTAAGTTCACGTGGTCGCGGTTGCGCAGGCTCATAACCTGCGAGCGTACGGCGCGCGTGGTCCACACCCAGCTGGTAAGGCCGATAACGAGCGCTACGGTGTTGGCGCCGCGCTGATCCTGGTTGATGGAATAGCTGATCAGGATCAGCAGCACGAAGGACGGGATTACCGTGAACACGTTGGTGAAGAACATCACGATGTCGTCCACGAAACCGCCGATATACCCGCCCAGCAGCCCCAGCAGCAGGCCGATCAGCGTAGCCACGCTGCCGGCGATCAGGCCGATTTTTATGGAGGTTCCGCACGCGGACACCAGTTCCTTGAGCGTGTCGCGGCCGAAATTATCGGTGCCCAGCGGAAGTGTGACCACATTGGCGACATCGTCCACATTCACGTAATCGGTTTTCTCGATGGTGGTGATCTCCTCGGTTTCGCCGGTGTCCTCGTCTTCCTCCGATACGGTCAGGATGTCTGCGTTCATCACCTTGGCGATATTGCTGTCCAGGCGTTTATAGTAGTTGCGCATAGCCTTGGTCATGCCCGCCGGCTTGATGCTGGAGTCGTAGTACTCTTCCCACATGGACAGCAGCGTGTCGGTATCGCTGATGTCCAGCTCGGAAACATCGATATCGTTGACTGTAAACCAGTTGACCATGTTTACGCGGTCCTCGGAATCCAGAATGCTGTTGATCCGGTTGTCGTCGGCATCCGCAATCTTGAAGGTGCGCGTGTCGGTGGTTACGGAGTCGTAAAGAGATATGTAGGTGCCGGGCTCCGCGAACGTGCCCAGGCCGATCATCTCCAGCGGGTCGCCGGGATTAATAAGCGGGTAGATCAGCATGGTCAGCAGAATGGCTGCGAAAATGCAGAAGCCGACCACGAACTTGGGGGAATGGAAAACCTGCCGGATCGTGTTTTTCATGTTTCTCGCCCCCCTAATCAAACTGCGCGGCTTTTACGCGCGGATCGATAAAGCCGTACACAATATCCAGAATGAACATGGCGATCAGCACCATCACGGTGATGATCAGCGTAGAGCCGGAAATCAGCGGATAGTCCGAGGTGGTTACCGCGTCGTAAATCGTGGTGCCCAGGCCCGGATAGCTGAAGATGATCTCCGCCACCAGCGCGCCGCCGACCATGGTGCCGATGGACAGCGCCAGGCCCGTAACCTGCGGAAGCATGGCGTTGCGGAACACGTAGCGGACGATCTTCCGGTCCTTAATGCCCAGGAATCGGGCGTATTTCACGTAATCCGCGTTGAGCTCGTAAATGGACATGGACCGCATGCCGATCGCCTGGCCTCCGATGGCGATCAGCACGATGGACCAGAACGGAAGCTGATAATGCTGGATCACCGAAACGATGAATTTCCAGCTTAAATTCGGAATCATATCAAAGCCGTATCCCCCCGACACCGGCGCAATCTGCAGATTGACGGCGAAAACCACCAGCAGGATCACCGCCATGCCGAACGCCGGAATGCTGCTGAAGAACAGGGAAACGGGCATGAGAACCTTATCGAAGCCTTTTCGGATATAGGCCGCCAGGGCGCCCAGGATATTGCCCAGCAGCCATCCCACGATGATCGCGGGAAACTGCAGGCAGATCGTCCACCAGATGGCGCTTCCGATGATATCGGCCACCTTGCGCGGATACTGGCCGAAAGACGTGCCCATATCGCCCTTGCATAAATTGATTACATAGGTGAAAAACTGTTTCCACACCGGTTGGTCGGTGCCGAATTCTTTTGCGTAGGTATTATACATATCCTGGATCGCGGTCGCGCTGGTCACGCCCTGAGCCTGCTTGCCCACAATGGCGGACACGGGATCGCCGGGCATCAGCCGCGGCAGCAGGAAATTCACCAGCAGCGCCGCCGCGAACGTGATGAGAAACCAGATTATTTTTTTACGGAAATATTTACGGTAGCCCTTCATGGCGCCTACCCCCAAAACAGGAGGCGGCTGTGCCGCCGGTTTGCGCCGGCGGCGCAGCCGTCCTCAGGATCAATAATTTACGGGTTCACGAGCTCAAGGCCATAGAGCCCGGCGATGCCGTAGCCATCCGTGCAATCCGTGGGCGGGATGTTGCGGCCGTCGTCCTGCGAGGGGTAGTTGGTCCATACGGACTCGTTGACAGCGTAGAACACGTTGGGGCGATACATCAGCGAGAAGCTGGGAACCTCGGTCAGATAGATCTCAACGGCCTCGGTGTAGAGCTCTTTCAGCTCCGCCTCGTCGGTCGTGGAGGGGATCTTCGCGATGATTTCGTCGGCATCGGCATTGCTGTAGTGGCCGAAGTTGCCGCTCCAGTTGCCTTCCATGCCGATGAATTCGCTGCTCATCAGCTGGCGGATACGGCTCCAGGGCTGCGCGGGTGTGGAGGATTCGGTGGCGTACATGAAGATGTCATACTCGGTCTGGCTGGCCGCGGTGAACACGGTCTGGTACACGGACCACTCGGGGAACTCGGTGGTGATGTCGATGCCGATCTTCTGGCCTGCGGCGGCTACGATTTCCATCGCGGCCATCCAGTCGGTCCAGCCGTTCGGGCAGCAGGCGTTGAGGCTGATGTTTTCGCCGTTCAGCTCACGGATGCCGTCTCCGTCGGTATCCACGATCCCGGCCTCGTCCAGCAGCGCGATGGCGCCGTCGATATCGTTGCCGGCCCACTGGAGATCAGCCACCGCTTCATGATCGAAGGTGGATTGCTCGCCGTCGGTGGGGTTCATGCAGGAGCGCGGCACATCGGTGAAGGTCGGGCTCTGGCCGGTCATGGCGTTTTGGTTAATGGCGTCGTAATCAACCGCCATGGCGATGGCCTTGCGCACGGCCACGTTCTGCAGGGCGGGGATCTCCATGTTGTAATAGGCGGTGGGCATGTTCACGCATACGCCGTAGGGCGCGTCGTCCAGGTAGGTGCTGATGGGCAGGCCGTCCTTTTCCCACAGATCCTGGACGTTGGAGATGAACTCCTGGCAAACGTCTACTTCACCGGCTTTGAGGGCCGTCTGGCCGGCCGCGTTGTCGGCGTAAATCACGTGCGCGATGTACTTGGGCACGGGCAGAGAACCCCACATGGATTCATCCTGGCCCCAGTAGCTGTCGTCACGGATCAGCACGACCTTCTGGTCGTCGGTATAGTACTTGGTGTAGGGGCCGGACCAGACCACGTCATCGCCGGTGTCCTTTTTGATCTCGGTGGCATCGTTGTTGCAGCGGGCTTCCACGGTCTGGATCCATGCCTTTTGCAGCACGTAGCAATCGCACAAATAGCAGGGCAGCATCAGGGGGTTCACAGCCGTGCCGTCCTCGTTGAGCTTGAGCTTGATCAGCACAGTGCTTTCATCCACGGCGGTAACGCTGTCGATGTAAGGGCTGTACGTATTGCCCTTGTTGTTGGCAATCGCAACGTTGGTATCGAAGGTGTAGGCCACGTCCTCGGCGGTGATGGCCGTGCCGTCGCTCCACTTCGCGGCTGCCTTGATCTTCACGGTTACTTCTGTCTGATCGTCGTTCCATACGTAGTCGCCGTCGGCCAGCAGCGGGGTAAGCGAGCCGTCCAGCATGTTGTACATATAGAGCGTTTCAAACATAAGCGTACGGGAACCGCCGGAGCTCTGAACAATCGCCATGGCATTGTTCATGTCGTCGCTCAGCGGATTCCAGCCAACCACAGTGCCCCACTGCTGGCCGGCGAAGTACAGGGTTTCGTTACGCGGCAGCTCAACGGTTTCTGCGGAAGCAGAAACGATCGCAAGACTGCAGGCCACGGTTAGTGCAAGCAGTAATGATAGCAGTTTCCGGGTTTTTCTCATAGATAATCCCTCCATTTTTAATATCGTTATGGCTATTCATGCCATTAGCGCAAATTCAGACGAGCGCCACCGTTTCACCGGGGAGCAGCTCGCCGGGGATATAATCATGCCTGGGCTGGGCCGCGGCGTCGATTTCTTCCAGCAGCATCCGCAGGGCGCTTCGGCCGATCGCCTCCATATCCTGGCGGTAGGTAGTCAGGCGCGGCCACATGACCTGCGAGAGCTGAATACCGTCGAACCCGACCACGCTGATATCCCGCGGCACGCAAAGCCCTTGCTTGCGCAGTATATCGATACCGCCCATACAGGCGATGTCGTCGGGATAAAAAATGCAGGTGGGCAGCTGCGGAAGCTCCAGCAGCGCACGGGTTGCTTCCGCAGCGCTGTCGGTATCGTTGAAGCGGGCGCAGAAGACGTTCTCCGCGGGCAACTCCATGCCGCGCGCGGCGCAGGATTTGCGCAGGCACTCCAGCCGGATATCCGCGATGGTGGTGGTATTGTCCCGCACTACTGCGATCCTGCGGTGCCCGCGGCGATATACGTAATCCACGAGCTTTTCATATGCGTCTTCGTTGTTGGTCATCACGGAGGAGTGCTTCGCGCCGAGGTAGTCCACCGTAACGCAGGGAATGTCCCTCTCCAGCAGCGAGCGTACTTGCTGCGATAGGAAATCCGCGCAGATCACCGCCACGCCCTCGAAATTCCGGTACAGGCAATGCTCCTCGTAGTTGATCGGCTTGCCGGAAATGCTTCTGCTGACGAAGGTCACGTCGTATCCGCTCGCTTCCGCCTCCACCTGGAACGCATTGATAACGCGGGTCACATATTCGGCGGAAATTCCGCTTTTATGGTGCAGCTGGGCCAGAAGCCCCAGATTGAACACGCGCCTCGTCTTCAGCGACCGGGCGGCGGCGTTGGGATAGTAACCCAAATATCGGGCAGCGGCGCGCACCCGTTCCACCGTTTCATAGCTGATATCGCTCTCGTCTCTGAACGCTTTGCTCACCGTTGCAGTGGACACGTTGCAATATTGGGCGACATCCCGTATTGTCAGCATGAAGTTTATCCCCGCTATCTTTATTCAGCTTAATCGTTTACGTTGCGATAATCATGCAATATGCTTGTTGAATATGGTTATTCACTTAATCGTTTACGTTCTGATAGCCATCCAACGCGTTGATTGAATACAGCTATTAACTTAATCGTTTACGTTACTGTATCACGAACCATAACGACTTGTCAAGCATTTATAAATTTCTATCATGTTCATTGGACATTTTTACAATGTTTTCCGGTTTTGGATCATCGGCTTTTTTGAAGTTCCGCTTCCACCGTAAACTTCTTCTGCAGCAAGGCGTCGCCTTTGTATTTTTCATTATGCAGGATGCTGTTTACGGTAACAGGCCGCGAGACAATATTAGATGCTATTGAACATCGCGCTGGGATAGCTCGGTGGATTTTTCCTGCTTGCGGAATTCCGACGGCGTGCAGCCCATTCTCTTTTTAAACACACTGATGAAATAGGAAGAAGAAGAAAAACCTACATTTTCAGCAACCGCGGCGATGCTCATTTCGTCGTTTTGCAGCATAGAGCATAGATTAGCTTTCATGTCCAAACAATACCATATTCCGTGCGTTAAAAAAATGGTACACATAAAGAAGGATATAAAAACACACACTGGGTGCCCCCTTACACGATTTGCCGTTTGAGAGTGCACCCAGCGCCGATTGTATCCATATTAACAGCCTCTTTCAAAAAAGGAGATAGAGTAAAATAAAGTTCGCAATTTCAGAAAAGGGGAAAGAAAAAACCATTAGGGCTCCGAAAGAATGAATAGTCACACACACATTCGAAAGGAGAACGCCTGCCATGCCGCTTACACTTGCCGCATCGGTACCGTAGCGGCTAATGGTTCGTACCGATTGCAATCCGCCAAAAAAGCCCTGAACGCACGAGAGCAAATCTCCCCTCGTATGAAAACCGCAAGTGCCTTCCCGTTATACGCCGAGGCTGAGCGCCGCGCCGGATAAGATCAGCGCCAGGATCACGATGATGCGGATATGCTTTTCGTTGGTGTGCTTGGCAATCCGGATGCCGATCCAAAGCCCGAGCAGCATAAAGGGAATCAGCATAAGGGTTTTCAGCAGCGTTGAAACCGTCAATATGCCGATGATTGAATAAAAAATAATGCGGAAGGTGTTTTCAAATATAAAGATGATGCTGATGTTGGCCTTGAAGCTGTCGGTATCCTCCGTGATATGGCCCAGATAGGCCGCCATCAGCACACCGATGCCGTACAGGCCGCACAGCACACCGGAGATCAGTCCGACAATCATCACCGGAAATTTTAATTTGGAGGGTCGTTTGGGCCGGTTTTGCCGCAGCAGCATTTCCACCCCGATGGCAACGACCAATATTCCCAGCAGGATTTTCAATACATGCGCGTCGGTATTTTTGAGAAACAGTGCCCCGGGGATCGACCCGAGAATCAGCATCAGCGATATGGGCAGCCACACCCGGCGGTCGGCCCGGCGGCGGTGTGTCCACGCCATGATGCAGTTCGCGGGATAGCCAAGGATAAGGCTGACGGGAGAAATGTTGACGTTGTCCGCCTGGAAGCTCATGGCCGTCGTGAACAAAATCGCGTCGGCAAATCCGCATATTCCCTTCACCATATAGGCCAGCATAACGGCAAGTGCCATATAGACATCCATTCCGTTTCCTCCATCGGTTAAATGCAGTTAACGCCGGTTTTGTGTGTAAAGCGCAACCGCAAAACGCCTCGTTATAGTACCACAGCCGCAACGGCAAGGACAAGGATAATCATCCCCTTCCTGACGGCGGATACGCCCATAAAAGGATAGCGCCTGCCATGCCGCAGGCGCTGAACGGTGTTGTATTCTTATTATACACGCGATCCGTTTCCATCGATTTTTATGCGTCCGACGCCCGTATTCTCTCCCGCGCGTTTTAGGTCAGATCACCTTGCCGGGGTTGAGAATCCCGTTGGGGTCGAATACGGTTTTGATGCCGCGCATCAGCTCAATCTGGCGCGTACCCAGGCTTTCTTCCAAAAACGCGCGCTTGGCATGGCCGATGCCGTGCTCCCCGCTCACCTCGCCGTTAAGCAGGCGCGCTTCCCGATACAGCGCCTCCATTACCGCATGTACCTTCTCCTGCCAGTCCGTTTCAAGCAGATCATCCCGGCAGGCGTAGATGTGCAGGTTGCCGTCGCCCGCATGCCCGAACGAGCAGATACGCACGTTGAGGTGCTGCCCGATCTCGATGCTCCTTTTTACAAACGCTGCAATCCTGTCGCGCGGAACCACCACGTCACACTCGTCCATGCTCGTCGTCCCGCCCTTGATCGCCTCCAAAAACGCGCCCCGTGCATTCCATATGCTCTCCTTGCGTTCCTGGGTGTCCGCCAGCAGCACATCCCGGGCACCCAGGGACAGCGCCAGATCGGTCAGGATACCGATGGACGGCTGCAGCGCATCCGTGCTTGCCCCGTCCAGCCGCACCAGCAGGTAGGCATCCGCATCTGCGTGGGGAAATTGCTTGCCGAGATAGGTTTCCGCACCGGTGATCACCGCGCGCTCCATAAATTCCACCGCCGTCGGTTCGCAGCCGCACGAGAGCACGGCCGGTACGGCGCCGATGCACCGGTCCAGATCGTCAAACGGGATCAACAGCGACAGGTTGACCTTCGGCTCGGGGATCAGCTTTACCGTGAGCTTTGTCAGATATCCCAGCGTGCCTTCACTGCCGACCATCAGGTTGATCAGGCTGTAGCCGCTGGAGGTTTTCACGTTCTTGCCGCCCAACTGCAGCACCGTGCCGTCCGCCAGTACGATCTCCATGCCCAGGATATAGTCCCGCGTCACACCGTAACGCACGGCGCGCATGCCGCCCGCGTTGGTCATGGCGTTGCCGCCGAGGGTCGCGGTTTTTTCGCCGGGATCGGGCGGATAAAACAGGCCCGTACCTTCCAGCACCTTGGAAAACTCCATCAGCAGTACGCCCGGCTCCACGGTGGCGGTCATGTTTTGCCGATCAACTTCCAGCACGCGCTTCATCTTTTCGGTGGAGAGCACCACGCCGCCGCCGGTGGCCACGCAGCCGCCGCACAGCCCCGTTCCCGTGCCGCGCGGGGTAACGGCGATATTGCGCCGGTTGCAGTAGCTAAGCACCGCGCTGACTTCCTGCGCGGTCAGCGCCTGCAGCACCGCCTCGGGCTTATAATGGCCGTACTCGGTCATCTCGTCATGGGTGTAATCCTCGCTGATCGCGTCGCCGCGGAACATGCGTCCGGGCAGCAACGCATCAAAATACGCAAAATCCTGTGCATCTACGCTCTGATACGGCCTCATACGCACGCCTCCTTCAGCTTCCCGATCAGCTCAGGCAGCACCTGATACAGGTCGCCCACGATGGCGACGTGCGCCACCTGAAAGATCAGCGCGTCGGGGTCGGTATTGATCGCGATAATCCGGTCCGCCTGGTTCATGCAGGCGGTAAACTGGATCGCGCCGCTGACGCCGCAGGTGATGATCAGCCGGGGCCGCACCGTGCGGCCGGAAAGACCGATCTGCCGGTCGTTGGACGCCCAGCCCTTTTCCACAAGCGGACGGGAGGTAGCCCAGTCCCCGCCCAGCAGCGCCGCCGCTTCCTGTATCAGTTTCAAGTCGGCTTCCTTTTGCAGGCCACGGCCGCCGACCACCAGAACCTCCGCGTCGGAGATGGTTTTTCCCGCCGGCACGGGCACGGTGGATACATGCGTTACGGGAGATTCCGATACGCCTTTGGGCAGCCTGCGGCGCACGATGTCACCGGATGCGGTCTCCTGCCGCGCCGGCGCGTCCATCACCTTATAGCGCACGGTGGCAAACTGCGGGCGCGTGCGCGCGGTGATGATCTGCGCCATGATGTTGCCGCCGAATGCGGGGCGAATCTGCACCAGATCGGTGTTCTCCCGCAACTCCAGGCGGGTGCAATCTGCCGTCAGCCCCGTATGGAAACGGGTGGACAGCCTGGGCGCAAGGCTGCGCCCCAGCGATGTGGCACCCACCAGCACAACGCTGGGCTTGCTGTGGCGGATATAGTCCTCCACGCAGGCGGCATACGCGTCCGCGCGGAAGTAATCCAGGGCCGGATCGTCGTACACGGCGATCTCGGCAACGCCGTAATGGCGCAGCTGTGCGGCATGCGCTTCCACGCCGCTGCCGACAATAACGGCTTTCACCTGAAAGTGCAAGGGCTTCGCCAGCTGCCGCGCTTTGCCGATCAGCTCCAGGCTTACGGGGTGCAGCCGGCCCGCGGATACCTCAGCAAATACGAGGATATCCTTCCACTGTGATTTGTCCACGCTGTCCTGCTTGGTTTCCAGCCGGAGGATGGCGTGCTGCGGGCAGGCCTTGATGCAGATCCCGCACACCTTGCAGGCGGCGTTGAGCTCCGGTTTGCCGTTCTTCATGCCAATCGCCCCGAAAGGGCATGCCTCCGCGCACACGCCGCAGCCTGTGCATTTTCGCTCCAATATGGCTATCTGTGGCATATTGCCGTCTCTCCGATCAGATATATTTCCATGTTTTCAAGTGCTCAAACAGTCTGCTTCCGCTACCGGATCCCGTCCAGGTTTCCCTTTGCACGTCGTTTGCGGGCGGGAAAATGCGCTCCACCTGCGTGGGGCTGCCGTTCAGGCCGTAGTGCTGCGGATCGCGGTCCAGAAAATCGTCCAGCGTGAGCACATGCACCGGCCGGTCCTTAATCTCCTTTCCCCGCTTCAGCGAGGGCAGGCGCGGCGTATCGATATCCTGCTCTACCGTGACAA
>DAOPIR010000063.1:0-14572 GCA_035399245.1 Candidatus Limiplasma sp. | reverse complement strand
TCTTCCGCAACAGGCTCTTCCACAGCGGCAGGTTCTTCTGCCGGGGCGGGTTCCTCTGCCACGGCGGGTTCTTCCACAGCGGCAGGTTCTTCTGCCGGGGCGGGTTCCTCTGCCACAGCGGGCTCTTCGGCCGCAGCGGGTTCTTCTTCGGCTACGGGCTGTTCTTCAACAGTCGCCACCGGCGTCTCCTGCGTATCTTCGCCTTCTGCCCATCCGATCGTGCCGGGTGCAAGCAGCATTACGGCCAACAATACCGCGATTATCATTTTAACTGTTTTCTTCATCGTAATTTTCCTCTCACACGTCGGATTTAAATAGCTTTTTAAGCTATAATCATACAAAGTAATCAATGAAACTATCTGTAGTATATCCAGACAGGGTTACATATCCGGTTACATTCTCCGGAATTTTTGTAATTTTTTGATGTTTTATAGGAATACTATAAGATTTTTATGAATCTTTGGAAAATTGCTCAAAACAAGCGTGCTGCGGGCATTCGCCGTAAAGCACACGGAAATTCAAAAATATACATCCGCTATCGAAGGCGGCTGCTCTCACCCCACGGAAACGCCCGTCAATCCCGTGTCGCTACCGATCGACGAGATAATGGTAAATTATGGTATTTTTTGTTGGCATATTATGACATTCGTCATATACTGAAAGCCCTATAATTCTACTGCATATACCGCCGATGGTTTGCGCATTGTGCCTGACGGTATTCAAATCGCGGAGATCAATTCATCCCGTTTCCTGCCAAGGCAAATATTGCCGGCCAGCAAATCCGGCAATCGACCTATTAATATTTATACTGATAATCCGATATTTATAAATCTTTGTTGTTATTGGTATCGGCAACCAGCCCGATCCGGTAATCGACAATCACCGAAGAGTTTCTGTATTTCCTGTAAAAAGCGGTCTTGATTCGCTCGATCACCTTCTGCCCGTTGTCATAAGACTGCAGCGGAAGCAGCAGCGCATATTGGGACGCGCTGTAGTGCGTGATGGTATCGCCTTTGCGAAGGCTTGTGGTGAGCACATCCAGCAGGTCGCTCATCAGGTCATCCAGTTTCAACGGATCCATAAGCTGTCCGTCCACGCTTTTGAGCATAATCAACGCCAGGAAAATGGTCCTCTTGGTTCTTTCAAAACTCCTGAGCTGTAAATTATATATTTCCTTAAATACGGCATATTCACATACAAATGCGCCATTGGCCTTATCATATTCACGCAGCTCGTTCCGAATGCTATTAATATCCATGTCCAACACCTGCCCGCCTTGAATAATATTCATATAGAAATCCTGAATCCGTTTGGGTGGCTGGATTCCGAGATAACGAAGATGAATATTCTTCGCATGCTTGTACTGTAATAATGCTTCGTTATTGCGCTTTGTCTTTACCAGCGCATCCATCAGGGCAAGGTGGTAATTCTCGTTAAAGGCATCAATCTCAAGGGCCATACGGCTTGCCTGAATGATGTCCTCATATTCTTCCCTGTCTTTGAGAAGGTCCAGATACTGATAGATGGTGTTTTCATACATATTATGGAGATAAACGCTTTTCGCAATGGCCCAGCTTTCCTGCGCCGTTTTGGAAAACAGCTCTCCTTTATACAATGAAAGCACTTCCTGGTACATTTCCCTTACCTGCGGCGTAAGCTCCTTCGTATCCTTGAGCGTATTGCACAGCCGCTCAAAGTCGATTTCATCCAGCGTGTACGGAAAATCGTTGTTCCACTGATAGGTGCCGCGTACGGTAAGGATGCACGTACCGAAATCCTTGCTGCAATTATTCAGAATATTGCGCAAACGGCTTACCAGGGTTTTCAGCGCGCTTTCCGGGTTGGTGCGATCTTCGTTGGGCCACAGAACTTCGTACAGATCGCTATAGGGCACCGCATGATCCCGATGGATCAGAAGATATTGAAAAAGCGTACAGCCCTTCTGCGTTTTTCCGACATACGAAATCACGCTTTCGTCATTGACGATAATATCAAAAGTGCCCAGCACCTTTATCCTGATTGTGTCCACTCGCTTCCCCTCCGTTTGTGTTGGCCGGTCTATTGCAACCGTTTGGCAATCGTATCTGTATTCACCGCAAACCGCTGCGCGGTTTCTCTGGTAATCTTCTTTTCATGGTACAGCCTTACGATATCGCTGTCCATCGTAATCATGCCCTGGCTTGCCCCGGAATATATAACATTATCCATCTGATGAACTTTTCCTTCCCGGATCATGTTGCTGATCGCATTGTTAACAATCATGATCTCGAACGCCGGCTCCAGCTTGCCGTCGATCGTGGGCAGCAGCTGCTGCGATACAACCGCCGAAAGCACCATGGATAGCTGGATACGCACCTGCTGCTGCCGGTTGGCCGGGAAAACATCGATGATCCGGTCGATGGTCTTGACAGCGCCAACCGTGTGCAGCGTCGAAAAGACCATATGCCCCGTCTCGGCGGCGGTCAGCACCGTTTGAATGGTTTCGTAGTCCCGCATTTCCCCCACAAGGATGGTATCCGGCGCTTGCCGCAGGGAGGCGCGCAGCGCGGTTGCATAGTTTTCCGTATCCTGCGAGATCTCCCGCTGGCTCACAATGCTTTTAATGTGATAGTGCAGGTGCTCGATCGGGTCCTCAATGGTTACGATATGGTTGCTGCACTCGCGGTTGATGCGGTCGATAATGCAGGCAAGCGTTGTGCTTTTGCCGCTGCCGGCAGGCCCCGTAACCAGTACCAGTCCCCTTTGCATTTTGTACAGGTCCAATACCGCGTCGGGGATATGCAGCGTTTTGGGGTCCGCCAGGCCAAAGGGCACCACCCGCAGCACGGCCGCGACGGAGCTCCTTTGCTTGTAGGCGTTGCAGCGAAACCGGCCGACATTGCTCAGCGAGAACGAAAAATCGTCGTCGCCGGTTTCCAGCACCTTGTCCATGCTGCGGTGATTGTCAAAGGCGTATACCTGCCGGATCAGCTGTATGCTGTCGTCCGGCATAATCTTGCTGTCGCCCAGCGGGATCAGTTCCCCGCCGGATTTTGCCATGATACAGGTGCCGGGTACGATATATATATCCGATACGTCACGGCGAATCGCTTCTTTCAACAGATCAATCAGATTCATCATTCGTTACCTCATCAAATACTGGAAGCACGGAAAAACCGGAAGACCACTCCTCCTTGTTTTCCATAGTATACTGCGTAATGTGCCCGATTTGAAACCGGTCATTCACATTCAATGCGACGTTGAGCACGCGGTCATTGTCGGCATCCACCGCAAAGGACAGCGTTTCGTCCGTATAGGACATGCCTTCCTGCTGCGCATACGCCGCCAGCGCCTGCTGGCTTGTAACAGCCGACAGGTCGTTATCGATCTCCAGCAGCCGCCGCTGCGCGGCCGCGCTTGCCCTATAGTACCCCTGCACCATATCGATGTTCTTATCGGTCAGCGCTTTGTCTACCTTCGCACTCAAAAACGACAGTACGCCCAGCGTTACGATGCTGATGATCACAAACACCAAAAGCATGGTGGAGGTTCCGATCCCGATGCGGTACTCCTGCCTGTTCTTCATGGCGCGCCCTCCGTTTGGTAGCGGGCAACCGGAAGCGCAAATACTTCCTCATTGTCAACACAGGCCGAAAGCTCACAGGACAGCAGTTGGCCGTTTGATCCTTCTTCCCGGGCAAAGGCGGATGCTTTCAATGTTCCGCCGTCAACCGCCAGGGACAGGCCGTCGCCGTCCGCAGTCCAGCCGTTTGCCGCCAGATAGGCGGCGTAATCATCCTCCGCCAGCAGTTGGTCGGCCCAGTTCTGGCACGAAAGCAGGAGGTCTGTGGACGCTGTGCTTTGCCTGCTGAGCTGGCTGGCCGCCACAAACAGGCGCACGATTACGACAGACGACAAGGAAAAGAACAAGATTACAATAATCAGTTCCACAATGACGACATGACCGCTTCGCAATGGCTTCATTTCTTGTCCTCTCCCGTATTATTCGCTGAATGTCGCGGTAAATTGCGTATGCGCAACGCCCTCGGTATCCGTATAGAGCAGCTGTACGCCGCTTTTCCCCACCACGGCGCTAAAGGACTGCAGTTCCACCAGCGGTTCACCCTGCTTGGGGTCAAACGCCGTGCCGGCAGCGGTAAACCACTCGTAAAGCATACCGTCGTAGCAGTAAATATAAGTGACATACCCTTCGCCTTCGATCGTCTGGTAAAGCGCCAGGGTATCGGAATCCCCTTCCTGTTTCGCCTCGATTGCCCCCAGGCCGTCATGCGCGCGGATTTTATTGACGGTATAGCTCAGCGAGGTTCTCAGCTGGGTGTTTGCCTGCGTATTCTGCATGATCTGATCATAGGCCTGTATCCCGATTGCCACAATCAGCACGGACAGAAGCGCGAACATGCAAACCAGCACAAACGTAAGCAGGGAGCCGGCTGTCCGCAGATTATTGCTTTCAAATCGTTGCGTTCGCATTATTCCATCCCAACCCTTAGCACGGCGATATCCGGATAAATGTTTGAGGCAAAGGCATTGTAGCTGATAATGAACTTATCGTTATCCAACACCGCCCGAATGCCGTAATTGTCCGCCAGATAGTCAAGCGACGGCGGATACCTGCCCTCGATGGCGAAGCAGGTAATCACCGCGCGGTGAACTGTTTCCTCCAGGAAAGTGGCCTGCTGCTGCTCCGTTTTGCCGGAAACGGAATGCAGGACAAGCAAAAACACCAGTACAATCGCTACGAAAACCGCAATTGTAATGAGCGGGCCCCTGTTTTTGGTTCGTCCCCTGTTTTCCGCTGACAGCATACGGTCTCCTTATCAGGCGATGACGGACAAAATACTGGCAAGAGGAAGCATTACCGACAGCAGAATAGCACCGATGATCACCGCGAGAATCCCCACGATGATCGGCTCGATCAGGGATACGATCCTGCGAATGCCGTCATCCACTTCCTCGTCATACAGTTCACCCAGCTTATGCAGGGTCTTGTCGATGCTGCCGGACAGTCCGGCCACCTTGAGCATCCTTATATAGATATCCGCGTAAATCCCCGTTTTTTCAATCGCATTGGCAAAGCTCTCGCCCTTTACGATATCCTGCTGGCTTTGCATAAGCTTTTTGGCGATTTCCGGATCGGGCACAATCCCGGCGACCAGGGCAACGGCCTCTTCGATGGGAAAGCCGCCCTCCAGCAGCTTGGACAGCACCGCGGAAAAGCGCGCGGTGGAAATCTTTTTGTTGATCTCCCTTGCGCTGGGAAACAGCCGGATTAAAAATGCCTTGACCCGATCCTTCTGCCTGGTCTGCAGCAGGATAAACAGCACGATGACAATCACCAGCAGGCACGCCACAAACGCCAGCACAATGTGGCCGGTTACGGAGCTCAGCCGGATCACCGTTTCGGCGGATGCCGATACCTCCGCCCCCAGCGACGCATACACCTGCGAGAAGATCGGCATCACGCGGATGGACAAAATGCCGATGACCACCGCCATCATCGCCACCAAAATCAGCGGATACATTACCGCGTTTTTAACCGCCCGGCGCACCTGGGCTTCGCGCTGATAATACTCGTAAAGGGCATCCATCACTTCTTCCAGAATACCCGTCCGCTCGCCGATATTGATCATGTTGACGATATAATCGGGGAACATGCCCGCCAGCTCCACCGCTTTACCCAGTGAGCCGGTCTGGCGTACATGCTGGTCGATCTGCGAAAAGCAGGCTTCATAGCCGGTGCCCTTATACGTTTCGCTTAACGTTTTCATGCCGTCGTGCAGCGGAATGCCTGCTTTCAGCAGGATAGCGATCTGACTGCAGAACAACGCATTGTCTTCCGCCGTTAGAAGTTTTTGATTTTTTGAATTGCTTTTCATCAATAAAATGCCTCCTGCGTGTACTTGCTGATCTCCGTTCCCGAATCAGCAAACGTTAAGTCATACCGCTCCCATTCGCCGTCGACCCAAACCCTGTTCCATGCATGGTAATACTTGTCCGCATACCCGATAATCAGCTTCGCCGGAATATTCTGCACGCGGAGCATACAGGCAAACACCGCGGAATAGTCAAAGCAAATTCCCTTCTTTTTGGCGAGCACCTCGTCAATATCTGGAACATATCCGCTTTTAACGGTTCTGGCCTTGATGTGGTCATAGGCCAGGGCCCGCATCACATAGTCTGACAGGATTTCGATTTTTTCTTTGTCGGTCGTTGCGTCCTTGCACAGCTCCAGAGATATTGAAACGGCAGTGCTGTCCGCCGTATACCAAACATATTGGTTGGGGTACAGGAACGGGTCGTTCTCCTCCTCCATCGCAACGCTGATCTCTTTGGAATAGACCTTGGTATACTGGCTGCCCTTCACCTGCCGGTACACCTGCACGGTATATTTCCCGTTGCCGTCCTGAAACGAATAGACTTCGTATTCGTTGCTGCTGTTGAGATAGTACGTATGGGTACTGCTGCCCCTGACAATTTTCACCAGCAGGTCGCCGTCGGTCTGCTCGGTGTATTTCACCGCAACGTAGCCCTGGGAAACGTTGCTGGCGTCGATTACAACGCCGTCCTTTTCGTAAACCGTTTCCCCCGTGATCTCGGCAAAATGGGGAGACGACTGCTCTGCGCATAGCGCACAGATCGCAATGACTAACAAAAAAGCAAAGGAAACAATCAAAACCCAACGGTTTATCCATGCTTCTTTGCTGTGCCTCCGCATTTGGTGCCCACCTTATGTTTCTCTCCAATTATCAAAAAATGGCTCAATATTCGGTTGATGGATTGCTGAAAGCTTCCAAAGCGATACTTCTATAAGTATATCATGTAGCAAAAATAAATCAAGTTTACGCCCAATTTCCGCCGTCGGCGGCCCGTACGCGCCTGCGGAGCATACAAAGCGTTATGTCTCGTCGGCTTGCGCGGCGTCGGGCGGCGAATCGTCCGGCGTGTCCTTTGCGCCGTGCTTCCTGTCCGCTATATGCCCGCGCAGGCTGCCGCCGATGGAGATCGCCGCGCCCACCAGCAAAAACAGATAATAACCGAAAAACCGCCACACCAGCAGCGCCAGGCCGATGGTGCCCTGCGTAAACAGCCCGCCGAAATAGATCAGAAATCCACCTTCCTGCGCGCCGCTTGCGCCCGGCAGGGGCGTATAGCTGGCGCTGATGAACAGCAAAAACGAAATCGTCAGCAGATGGTACCACGGCACGCCGCTCAGGTCGAACGCGCGGTACACGCTCAGCGGAATGCTCATCACCGACAGCAGGCTAAGCCCTGCGAACACCAGCTGGCCGATAATGCGCCGCGGGTATTTCATCAGCCGCAGGATGGACATATGGTACATGTCCATGCCGGCGTCGATGCGCACGATCTTATCCTCGGGCCGCTTGATCAGGTGCAGCTTGGCGCCCACGCGCACAAAAAACAGGATGATCGCCTGCACCAGCGGGCGGTGCAGCGCCACCAGTAAAATCAGCGGAATCGAAAGCGCGTTGATCCCGTAGCCGATGTAGATAAACCATTTCATCTTGGGCAGCTGCTCATTGACAAAGCCGGCGTTGCAGATCCACAGCACCGTGGTGATGACCACGATCATAATCTGCAGCGCCAGAAACTTGATGGACAGCGCCGAGGTGGAAATCGGCACGGGCACCTTGCGCTTGGTAAGGTAATACACCTGCATGGGCTGCCCGCCGCTGGAGCCGGGCGTGATGTTGCTGTAGTAAAATCCCAGCAGCGTCACATAGGTGGCAAAGCCGATGGAGATCGGGTATTTCTGCTTGCGCAGAAAATAATGCAGCCCAAGCACATCAAAAAACATGTAGCCAAACCAGCCCAAAAACGCGCAGAAAAGCCACTCGGGCTTCAGCGTAAACAGCGCGTCCCAGGCATCGGCCAGATCGTTGTTGGAAAACGCGATGATGACGATCATGCCCAGCGTAACCGCTATAAACAGATAGTTGAGCCACTTATGCTTCATGCACGGTTCCTCTCTGCCTTGCCTGTATCAGCGCCTGATAGCGCGCCTCGACGTCAAGCATCAATCGGTTCCACGGAATGGGGATCGTCGCCTGCGCCGCCCGCCCCGCGGCCTTGGCGGTGGGCAGCGCATGCGCAATGGTCTGCGCAATCGCTTCCGGCGAGTTCCGGCACAGGTAGCCGTTTTCGTCGTTTACAATTCCCTCGGCGGAGCAGCTGCCCTCAACCAGCACGGCCGGCGTACCCATTACCGCGGCTTCGCGCACCACCATCGGCGCATTGTCGTACAGCGACGGAAACACCATCAGGTCCGCACGCTCGTACAGCGCCATCAGCACGGGACGCTCGCTTAAAAATCCTGTGAACAATACCTCGTTTTCCAGCCCCAGCTGCCGCGTGAGCGCGCGCAGGATGTGCTCATCCGGCCCGCTGCCCACCATGATCAGCTGAAACGGCTGCCCCGCGTCCTTGCGAAGCCTGCAGGCCTTCAGCACCGAATCGGGGTTCTTTTTCAGGTTCTGCTGTCCCGCGAAGATCAATACCGGCACGCCGTCGTGGATGGGATAACGCGCAAGCGCGTCCCGCCGCTGGGCGTCGGTGAGCGTAAACGGATCGGTGCCGTTGGGCATAACCACAATCTCGCCCTTATAGCCGTAGGACTTGAGCACCTCGCCCGTCGCCTTGTTAACCGCCCACACCTCGTCGCAGGAGTTATAAAAATTCACGATATACCGTACCACCGCTTTGGCCAGGGTTTTGGAGTGGGTGGCCTTGTAAAAATCATCATAATATTTGGAATGAAACGTCGCTACCAGCGGCGCGCCGCAGCGCCTTGCCAGCCGCCGCGCCTCGCGCGCGCCCAAAAAAGGGCTGTGCGCGTGCAGCACGTCAAACGACGCGCCGGCCACCGCGCGGCGATAGGAGGGCGACAGGCGCGGAATGCCCACACGGTAGGCTTCCGTAGGGACATGCAGCCCGCCGTACAACAGCATTTCACAGTCCGCCGGCTTTGCATACCGGCGGTTATCAGGCGCGATGTATAGGGCACGGTGGCCCAGCGCATTCAAGTGCTGACAATAGCTGAACATCACGCGGCCCACTCCGTCAACCGTTGGCGGATACGACTCGCAAAACTGCCCGATCAGCACAGTTGGTAGGCCTCCATTTCAGGAAATATTCTAACAGTGCGGTCCGAAACCATTTTCATAGTATAGCACAGCCGCCATTATTTTTACACAGTAAAAAACCGGCCATTCAGGAACAATGTAAGCCGTCTGCACCGGCCCACGGAAAATAAAAGCATTTGTCGGAAACTGCACACATCTATACTATTCCGGCAGCGCTGCGTCGAGGGTTCGGCGGGCGCAAGATGGGGATAATACAGCGTGGCAGGGTGTAAATGATTACTTCATCTTTTACCCTTCATCCCGGGGCAAATGATAATGAAAGCGCTTGTGCGCTGCCGCGCTGGATTATTTCCAGGTTGCGTTTGCCAAACCCGAAGTAGCAGCAGCGCTGCGTCGAGGGTTCGGCGGGCGCAAGATGGGGATAATACAGCGTGGCAGGGTGCAAGTGATTTCGTTATCGTTTGCCCCATAAATATACTGAAAAAGCACTGCCCTGTCAAACCGCTTGACGCGTCCCAAAGCGCCACGATATAATGCGGATAGCAGGATATTGCAGTGCCGGAAACACGGAGGAAAGCTATGTACAATATTCAATCTCACGTACGCGAGCATGGCCCTGTACCCATCGAAAAAAAGCCGTTTGACGTGCTGGACGCCCTGGCCCTGACACAGCTGGTGTATATGCCGATGGAAGGGCTGATCGACGACGGCGGAAAAACGACCGTGCGCAAGCTCTGGTATTTTCTCTCGCTTAAATATCTGGACGCCTTTCCCACCTTTTATCCCCGTAAATGCTATTATTTCACGCAGACCTGCGCCGCCTCGGCGCGCTTTGCACAGCTGAAAATTTCGCAATATGTCAATCATATCGATCCGGATCAGGAGCTGCAGTTTTGCGCCTGCACCTTTGCCCTGCCAGACGGCTCGCACTTCATTTCCTTCCGCGGCACCGATATGAGCCTGGTCGGCTGGAAGGAAGACCTGAATATGTCGTTTATGACCGTGCCGGCGCAGCGCATGGCGGTGGATTATGTGGCCCGGGCGGCCAAGGCCTTCCGCGGCCCGCTGCTGATGGGCGGGCATTCCAAGGGCGGCAATCTGGCGCTGTACGCGGCCAGCCATTCCACGGCCGCCGTGCGCAAGCGCATCCGGCAGGTGTACAGCTTTGACGGGCAGGGCGTGGATAAGGCCACGCTGGACAGCGCCGGCTATAAGGATATCCAGGACCGTATCCAAAGCTGGGTGCCCCAAAGCTCGGTCGTGGGGATGCTGTTATGCTATCATCCGAATTATAATGTGGTGAAAAGCACCGCCATCGGGCTTTTGCAGCACGATGCCTTTACCTGGCTGATTAAAGACGGCACCTTTGAGCAGCTGTCGGAACTAAACTTTTCCTCCCGCGTGTCCGCCGAGGCGTTTCGCCGGTGGCTGGACCAGCATTCCGCCGAGGAGCGGCGCTTTATGGCCGAGGTCATCATACAGGTCGTTTCCGGCATCGGCACGGATACCATCGCCCCGATCTATCAGGACCTGAAGGGCAGCTCGCTGAAAATGTTCTCCGCGTTCAATAAGCTCGATCTGGAAACGCGCACCCGCGCCACGCTGCTGTTTACCAGCCTTCTGTCCACGGAGGCCGGTTACGCCGTACGCAAGCTGCTGGCAAACGCCCTGCGCATGCAGGCCGACCCGAAATCCCGCGACGACGAGGCGCCGTCCCTTACGTAAACTGCCGGAAAAACGCTTCGATATTATACCGCCCGATATTTTCCCGCTCGGTATCGGTCAGCGGCAGCGTGTCAAACCGCACCCGCTCCTCCACAGGATCCCACATGGGATAATCGGTGGCAAACAGCACGCGGTCCGGCCGGTAGCGATGCACAATCTCCGCGCCTTCCTCCGGCGTCAGCGCATAGAGGCTGGAGGATGTGTCCACCCAGACATTGTCAAAGTCCGCCAGCACCTTCCAGGCTTCCTTCCATATTGACCAGCCGCCGAAATGCGCCGCGATCACCTTCACGTCCGGCACAATCCGCAGCACCCTGGCCAGCCGCTCGGGCTCGCTGTAGGGATAGCGAAAGTCCCCCATGTGCAGCATCGCCGGCATGTTTTCGTCCGCCAGCCGTTTAAAAACCTCGATCATGGCGTCGCAGTCCACCAGAACCTTTTGAAAGTCCGTATGCATTTTTACGCCCACAAGCCCGCCCGCCTTGATGCGTTTGAGCTCCGCGCGCACGTCCGGAATGCCCGCGTGCATCGCGCCAAAGCCGATCAGGCGATCGGGATGCTCGGCTACCACCCGAATCAGATAATCGTTAATGCCCTTCACACGTCCGGGCGTAACCCCCACGCCCTGCACCACATGCTTTTCGATCCCGGCCAGCTTGCCGCGCTCCAGAAGCGTGTCCAGCCGTCCGCCCCACCGCATTTCCATTTCGTAAAAATCTGCCGTGGCCTGTGATGCCTTGGCGGCGATCACCTCCGGGTAAATGTGTGCATGTGCGTCGATATATTCCAACCCTATCGCTCTCCTTGACCATAATACCTTTCCATATATACCATCGGCTTTTGCCGGTTGTCAACCTTCCGCCCGCCTGATATTTACAAATGTACAGGGAACAAACAAGCGCGTCCGATCGTCAAATGGAAAGACAGCCTACGAGGAGGTGTGCGGATTGAACGAGCGGCTGCTGCGCAGGGCCAGACGCGGGGATGCGGATGCATTCACCGTGCTGTGCGCACCCTTCGAAGGGCTGGTGTACCGCCACTGCCTGCAAATGCTCAAAAATTCCGCCGACGCGCAGGACGCCGCGCAGGAGACAATGCTGCGCGCCTACCGCTCCTTCGCCGCGTTTGAAGGTCGCAGCGAGCTGGGCACATGGCTGTTTCGCATCGCGCATAACGTAAGCCTGGATACGCTCAAAAGGGGTTACCGGCAGCGCGAAGGCACCTCGCTGGACACACTGCGGGAGCATGGCTTTGATCCGCCCGCCCAAGGCGGCAGCCCCGAGGCCGGCTATCTGCAAAAAAGCGAGCAGGCTGCGCTGCGGGAAGCCCTGTCCGCACTGCCGGAGCGCCAGCAAACGCTGCTGTCGCTGCGCTACGGCGACAGCATGCCTTACGAGCAGATCGCCCGGGTGATGGGGCTGACGCTCGGCACGGTAAAAAGCGCGTTAAGCCGCGCCAAAGAAGCCCTGCGTACCGCCGCGCTGGATAGGGAATAGAAGGAACAAACGGAGCTTTCGCTCGTCTATCAAAGAGAAGGGAGGCCAGCCACATGAGAAAAAACAAGCCGCAGGACGCACTGGATCATGCGCTGACCGACCTGTATCAAACGGACGTCCCCGCCGGCTACCGGGCCGCGTGGCGCAACACCGTGAAACGAGAGGAGCCCTTTATCATGAAACCCGCCCATACTCCCCTGTGGCTGAAACGCACCGTGCTGCCGATGGCCGCCGCCCTGGTGCTGATTGTCGGTACGCTGATCACGGGCGCGCTGAGCCCCACCACAACCATCACCTCCCCGTCAACCGATGCCGCGCCTGCCGCCGGCACCTACAAAACCCTGGGCATCGCCGAGGATACCGACAGCACCTACGACAGCGTTTTAGCCGATTACGGGTACGTGCCGTCCCCCGAAACCATGTCCGCAACGTCCTCCGTTGCCGCGTATACCCAAACGGAGGAAGCCACGTATGATATAGCGTACAACACCGCCGCAACGGCCGATACCGAAGGTACCGCGGATACGCGCAAGATTGTGCGCACCGTGGACCTGACCATCACAACCACCGATTATGAGCAGGACTACGCCGCTATCCTCGCTCTGGCGGAAAGCGCGGGCGGGTATGCCGCCAGCGTCAGCGCATCCGAGGCGAAGGTGCAAAACCGCAGCGCGTCCTTCGATCTGCGCATCCCATCCGACGCACTGGACGACTGCCTGAGCGGGCTGGAGCAGATCGGCCGCATTACCGACCGCTACGAATCCGCCACCGATCTGACCACGCAATACTCCGATACCCAGCTGCGCCTGGAAACCCAGCAGAGCAAGATGACCCGCCTGCAAACGCTGCTGACGCAGGCCGAAACCGTGGAGGATCTGCTGGCGATCGAAAACGAGA
This sequence comes from Candidatus Limiplasma sp., assembly GCA_035399245.1. Lineage (GTDB taxonomy): Bacteria > Bacillota > Clostridia > Christensenellales > Aristaeellaceae > CAXXOK01. Next base: position 1,353 of record DAOPIR010000063.1, on the reverse strand, counting down.
TCGCCGACACCCAGTACCAGATCGACAGTCTGGAGTCCTCCCTGCGCTCCATCGACCGGCAGGTGGACTATTCCACCGTGTATATATACCTTCGGGAGCAGACCTCCGCCGATACGGCCAATACCGTGGAGCTTTCCATCGGCGAGCGCATCCGCGGCGGCCTGCAGGCATCCCTTGCATGGCTGGGCGATTTCTTTGCCAATATGCTGGTGTTCCTGATTGCCATATCGCCCGTGCTGGCCGGCGGCTTCGTCCTCTATCTCGTGATCCATATCCTTCGCAAGCATAAAAAATCCGGCAAATCATCCTAAAAGGAGATCCTAGTATGAAGAAATTTCTCTGTGTGTTGCTCGTTATCATGTTAAGTCTGGTTTGTGTTTCCGCGCTGGCCCAAAGCAATACCGTGTCCGCTATCGGCACCGCCACCATCAGTCTGGAGCCCGATATCGCCTCGTTCTCGGTCGGCATCACCACGCAGGATACGCTGGTGACCACCGCGCAGACCGCCAATGCCGCCGCCATGCAAACCGTGCTGAACGCGCTGACCGCGCAAGGCGTAAGCCAGGACGATCTGCAGACCGACAGCTACTCCGTGTACCCTGTCTACAGCTATGAAACCGACACCCCCACCGTAACAGGGTATGAAATCAGCAACACCGTGACCGTGATCGTACGCAATGTCGATCAGCTGCCCTCCCTGCTGGATGCCGCCGTGGAAGCGGGTGCCAACAACGTCTACAGCCTCGGTTTCCAAAGCTCGGAAACCACCTCGGCCTATGACCAGGCGCTTAAGGCTGCCGCGCAGGACGCCCTGCGCAAGGCCAGCATGATGGCGCAGGCCATCGGGCGGGAGTCCGGCGCCACGATCTCGCTGGAGGAGCTGTCCACCTCGGGCGATACCTACACCTCCAGCCGCACCTACTCGCTGGATTCCTCTTATGCCACCCCCATCGAAACCGGTATGGTCACGGTATCCGCGCAGGTATTGGCTGTGGTTGAGCTGAAATAAACGATATTGATTTCACTTCATGGCCGTGCTACAATGTGGCTATGAACAAGCAATTGATTGCCGCGGCGGAAGCGGTGCTTCGGCGCGCGGATGTAGATCTTTCCCAGGCAACGGTTCTGGTCGCCCTCAGCGGCGGTGCGGATTCCGTTGCCCTTTTGCATACCATGCTGGCACTGCGCAAGCGCTACGGGCTTACGGTTTGCGCAGCGCATGTGGAGCACGGCCTGCGCGGCGAAGAATCGCTGGCCGACGCCGCGTTTTGCGAGGCGCTGTGCAAGGAACATCAGGTGCCCTTTACCTGCGACCATGCGCAGCTTGCGGGCGATATGCAGTCTGCCGGCGCG
>DAOPIR010000062.1:0-14702 GCA_035399245.1 Candidatus Limiplasma sp. | reverse complement strand
CACGCCGGACATGCGCCTGCCGATCCTCTACGCGATGGCCTATCCCGACCGCCTGCCTACCGGCGGCACGCCGCTGGATCTGTTCACGGTCGGCGAATTAACCTTTGAGCGTCCGGACGCGGAGCGCTTTCCCTCGCTGCGGCTGGCGGCGGAGTGCCTGCAGGCAGGCGGCGCGGCCTGCTGCATCCTCAATGCGGCCAACGAAGAAGCCGTCGGCAGCCTGCTGGCGGGCAAAATCACCGTGGGCGGGCTGTACCGCGCGGTGGAAGAAACCCTGCGCACGCTGGGACCCATGCCGGCGGATACGCTGGCCCAGGTGCTGGCGGCCGACGCGCGCGCGCGGGATACCGCGCGCCGGATTATCCAAACCGGATTGTAACCCAGGGCCGCGGGAAAACGCGGCGGAGCGTGGAAGGATAGTTTGATGACGATATTTTTTATACTTTTAGCCATTTTGCTGCTTGCCGTGCTCATTGTGGCGCACGAGTGGGGACACTATATGTCCGCCCGCGCGCTGAAGATCGCGGTCAAGGAGTTTTCCATCGGGTTCGGCCCCAAGCTTACGCAATGGAAGAGCAAAAAACGGGAAACGGTATTCTCACTGCGCGGCATTCCGCTGGGCGGCTATTGCGCGTTTTACGACGAGGACACCGAGACGCTTTCCAAGGACGACCCCCGCCGCTTTATGGCCGCCGCCGTGTGGAAGCGCATGATCGTGGTGCTGGCGGGCTCGGTAATGAATATCCTGCTGGCGTTTGTGCTGGCAATCGTGCTGCACCTGGCTTACGGGTATGTGGCCGCGCAGCCTTCCATCGCAGCCGTAACAGACGGCTCGCCCGCGGCGCAGGCGGGCCTGCTGGCGGGCGACGAGCTGATGGCCGCCGATGACACGCCCATCACCATCGGCGACGCGTCCGGCCTGTCCGCCGTGGTGGATACGCTGGCGGCGGGCGATACGATGACGCTGACGGTGGCGCGCGGCGGGCAGGAGCTGACCGTGGATGTGACGCCGCAGTATGACGAGGACGAGGGCCGCAGCCTGATCGGCGTAAGCATTATCGCTTATGCGCGGCCTACCTTTACACAGGCGGTATCGGGCGCGTGGGACAGCTGCGTGTATGCCTCCACGGCAATCGCGCAGGCGCTGGGCAACCTGATCTTCCACGGCGAGGGCGCCGAGGACGTGACCGGCCCCGTGGGCGTGGTGCAGGTGATTGCCGAGCAAACGCAGTCCGGCGGGCTGTATATGTACTTAAGCCTGGCGATATTGATCGCCATCAACCTGGGGATCGTCAACCTGCTGCCCATCCCGGGGCTGGACGGCAGCCGCTTCCTGTTCCTCGTAGCGGAAGCCATCCGCCGCAAGCCCGTCAACCGGCGCGTGGAGGGCACCATCCACATGATCGGATTTGTGATCCTGTTCGGGCTGATGATCCTGTTTACTTTCCGCGATATTGAGCGGCTATTCGGAGGCTGACACATGAAGATCAACTGGAAAGGAACCTGCAACGTACCCAACGCGCTCACGATGCTGCGCATGCTGATGATTCCGTTGTACATCATGCTGTTTATCAGGGGGCATAAGTACTGGGCGCTGTTTACCTTCCTGCTGGCGGGGCTGACAGACCTGCTGGACGGGTGGATCGCGCGCAAGTACAGCCTGATCACCGATTTTGGCAAGCTGATGGACCCGCTGGCCGACAAGCTGATGTGCATCACGGTCATGTTTTCGCTGGCGATCGGCACCGAGCGGATTCCGCCGGTGCTGCCGTGGCTGGTGCTGATTGTGATCCTGTGCAAGGAAATGCTGATGATGCTGGGCGGGCTGTTTATGCTGGGGCGGCACGACATCGTGGTGTACTCCAAGCCCATCGGCAAGGCCGCGCAGGCGCTGCTGACCGTGGGGCTGGTGGCCGCGTTTTTCCACGAGCGGCTTGCGGGGCTGTGGAGCCTGCCGGTTGCGCCGGACACGCTGCTTTTATACGCGGCCATGGCGCTGACGCTGTCGGCGCTGGTGTTCTACGCCTCAAGCTGCGTGGTGCAGCTTAAGGACAAAAAATAAGCGATAGGATCTGAAACCATATGCAGCAACCAACGGCGGCCGGCCAGCGCACGGGGCATCTGCTGGCCATCGGCACCATCATCGTCTGGGGCCTGACGTTCATTAATTCCACCATTGTCCTTAGAACCCTAAGCCCGATTGAGCTGTTGATTACGCGCATGATGATCGGCATCGTCGCGCTCACGATCATCCGTCCTAAACGGCTGAAGCTGAAGCAGCGCCGGCATGAGCTGTATCTCATGGGCGCGGGCCTGTTTGGCGTGTCGGTGTATTTTTTGCTGGAAAACACGGCGCTGACGTACACCTCATCGTCCAACTGTGCGGTTATCGTGTCCACCGCGCCGTTTTTTATCGCGATTTTCGCCAGCATTTTTCTCAAGGAAGAAAAGCTGTCCCCGCTGTTTTTTGTCGGCTTTGTGCTGGCGATCCTGGGCGTGGGCATGGTATCGTTTGCCGGGCAGAAGCTGGAGCTTAACCCGCTGGGCGACCTCTTGAGCCTGCTGACGGCCATCACCTGGGCGGTTGCCACCATGTTTATGCGCAAGCTGGAAAAGTACGATTATCCCGTGATCCTTGTCACGCGCCGCATGTTTATGTACGGGGTGCTGTTTGCGCTGCCGATGCTGCTGGTATTGCCCACCAAGGGGCAGATTGCCGATCTGCTCAAGCCGGATGTGCTGTTTAACGTGCTGTTTCTGGGCGTGATCGCCAGCGCCGTGTGCTACATCACCTGGATGATGAGCATGAAGCGCATCGGCGTGGTGCGCTCGGGCGTGTATATCTATATGATCCCCGTCATCACCATGGTCGGCGCGGCCATTATCCTGAATGATACCATCCATCCGCTGTCCATCGGCGGCGCGGCGCTGACCATGGCCGGCCTGTTTGTAAGCCAGTGGCGCAAAAAACCGGCCAAACAGCCGGCGCGGGCGCCGGAGCATATCGAAGAAACCACCATGCTCGGCGGCTGACGCGGGCTACGTTGCGTATGAAAATATAATCAATCGCCGCCGTTTTACTCCGTCCACGGCGTCCAGCCGTCCTTATCGCTGAGGACGGCTTGTTTGGCATAGGGATGGGGCGCTGCCAGACGGCCGCTGTTTGGGTGGCGGGCGTCGGTATAGGTGTCGGCGGTCTCGCACAGGCCGGCCCACACGGGGCGAAACGGCGATTGCCAGTCCAGCCAGCCGGCGGGGTTTACGCTTTTATCCATCGCGCAGTGCAGATAGGCGGCGCGGCCAAAGGGCCGCCACGGACGGCCCAGGTACACGGTGCCGGCCTCGCAGTCGCCGTCGATGCGGCAGCGGTTGAACACAAAGCCGAAGGCCTGCCCCTGCGGGGTGTTGGGCGCGGCGATCATGGCGTTTACCGGCTGCCCCTGCGACACGCAGCGCAGCGTACACCCTTCAAACCACGCGGCATAGCTGCCGAAGATAAAATCGGTGTTGCCGCGGATGAGGCAATGCTCCAGATACGCCCGCCGGCCGCAGGGATACGCATCGCAGATGGTGCCGGTTTCCGGCCCGATCAGCAGCGTGTCCTGGTGCGCCAGCAGGCGGCAGTTTGCCACCTTGCAGCGGTCGCCTGCGATGTGCAGCGCCACGGCCTGCTCCACAAGCTTGCCCTGCCCCGCGTCGTTTTCAATCGTCAGGTTTGCAAGCGTCACATCCGGCGCGCTCACCCGCACCGTCGCCGTGCGAAACGTGGTCAGCGGCTGGCCGTTATCGTCCAGCAGATGCGCCGAATCACCATATACGATGCGCGCTTCGCCCGCTTCCGGCCCGATCAGCGTAAGGCCCGCGATAGTAAGCACCGGCTTTTCGCGGTAATCGCCCGCGGCGAGCCGCACCACGGCGCCGGCTTCCCCGCGCGCGCGGACAGCGTCCAGCGCGGATTGGATGGTGGGATAGGGGCAGCCGGCTCCAACGCGATAGTCCATGGCGGATTGTCCTTTCGGTGTGGTACAATAGCGGCACAAACAGGAAACGGAAGGGATGGCAATGATAGAGATTGTTTCGGTACAGGCGCTTGCCCAAAAATCGAAAATCTGCGATGCGGTGCTGCGTGCGCTGCCCGACTGGTTCGGGATTGAAAGCGCCATTCAGGAGTACGTAAACGACGTGCAGCCGATGCCGTTTTGGGCGGCGATGGACGGGGATACGCCCGTGGGCTTTGCCGCGCTCCTGGCGCATACCGAGTTTGCGGCGGAGCTGTTTGTGACCGGCGTGTTGGAAACCTACCACCGGCAGGGCATCGGCAGGCGGCTGGTGGCGCAGTGCATGGAAGCGTGCCGCGCGCGCGGGCTTACATATCTTACCGTGAAAACGCTGGACGAATCCGCCCACAACGCGGAGTACGACCGCACCCGCGCGTTTTACCGCGCCATGGGGTTTGTGCCGCTGGAGGTGTTCCCCACGCTGTGGGATCCGCACAATCCCTGCCTGCAAATGATTATGGCGCTGTAGGGCTACAGCAGGAACATATCGCCGGGCCGGTAGCCCTCGGGCAGCGGTTCCTCCTGCAAAAACGTAAACGTGTCGTCCGCGAGAACCGGTAAAAAGGCTCCGTACGGCGTGTGGTCAAACTCGCCGGTGTAGCCGCTTGCCCCAAACCAGCCGCCCTCTTTGGCGCGCAGGTTAAGGTCGCGGGCAAACTTGGTGTCGTTGGAGCAGTCGTGCACCACGATCGGCCAGCTCTCGTCGCCGGCCTGCCGCATCAGGCGCAGGGTCAGCTCGCGGCTCCAGATCGGCGAAATATAGCCGTGGCGGTTGCAGTACATCGGTTCGCCGTCGTAATTTTCGATATTGTTGGCGTTCAGGTGCAGCTCCGCGCAGTTGATATAGTCAAGCCCCGTGGCCAGGATGGCCGCCTTTTTTTGCTGGAACGTATCGAAAAACTCCGGCGTCATCGGCGTTTCGATGCCCACCTGCGGGATGAACCGCTTGGCGGTGCCGATGGCGGCGATCACGCTGTCGGCGCAGTTTGACGCGCCTAAGTTGAAGCGCAGCTCATCCAGGCCCGCCTCGCCCAGCGCGCGCAGGTTTTCCCCGGTGGCCAGCGTGCCGTTGGTGTACAGGTGCTGGTGCACGCCCGCTGTGTGAAACTTGCGGATGATGCCGTAGTACTTCTCGATTTCCATAAACGGTTCCAGATACACGTAGGAAATCCCGGTGGGTTTTGGCTGGACATCCAGCAGCAGCTCGATATCCCGCTCGTAAAAGCGTGTGCCGCCGATTTCCCACATGCCCTCGCCGATGGGGGGCAGGCTGTCGAACGCGCCGTAATCGTAGCAGAATTTGCAGTTCAGGTTGCACTTGTTGGTTTTGCGCACGGCGCTCAGGCCCGTGCCCAGCAGGCACGAGCGGCAGCCCTGCGGAAAACGGCTGTCGTCGCCCACGTATTCGGTGCGGTTTTTGAGCGTTTTCAGGTGCGGTATCTGTGCACGCAGGGCGGCGTTGCGGGCATTGACCGCCGTTTCGATCTGCGCAAACGCCGCGAACACAATTTCCTGCTGCCACGGCAAAAGCTCCTCGCCCTCCGGCAGGGAAGCAAAAAAGGTAAACCATGTCAGCGCGTCTTGCTTGGATATTTTCATGGGCGTTGGTATCCCTCCATTTCCACCGCTGCCTGCAGCATGGCGCCGGAGCCCTTGCAATCATTGGCGACAATCGGCTCGGACATATAATACGCGAAGCTGCCGTCGCGCTCCTGCTTGTTGCCCAAGCCCGCCACCTGGCAGCACTTGGTGACGATGGCGTTGCCCTTGTACACCTCGATAAACTGGTCCACCGCGCCCTGCCATGCCTCGCGCAGCGTGGCGTCGTCCACGGTTTTGCACAGGCGCAGGCGCTTGGCCTTGGCCGTGGCGTAGATAAACTGCGCCGAGCACGAGCTTTCGGCATAGTTGCCGGGGCGGTCGGGCGCATCCATCACCTGCAGCCACACGTGGGTGCGTTTGTCCTGCGCCTTCCACACGGCGGCCAGCAGGTCGGCCAGCAGCGTGACCATCTTGTGGCGGTTCAGGCTGCCCTGGGGCAGGTAATCCAGCGTATCCGCCACGGCACAGGCATACCAGCCCACGGCGCGGCCCCACACGTGCGGCGAGCAGCCGGTTTCGGGGTTCGCCCACGGCTGCGCATGGGTGCTGTCCCACGCGTGCAGGCCCAGCCCCGTCGGCTTGTGCATCGTCTTTTCGCGCACGAGCAGGAACTGGTGGGTGATATCGTCAAACCACTCCGCGTGATCGAACAGCTTCGCACATTCCGCGTAAAACGGTTCGCCCATGTACAGCCCGTCCAGCCACATCTGCCCGGTGTAAATCTGCTTGTGCCAAAAGCCGCCCTCCGGCGTGCGCGGCTGGTGCAGCAGCTGGTCCAGCAGCAGCTCGGCGGCGGTTTTGTACCTGGCATCGCCCGTTTGCTGCCACAGATACAACAGCAGCTTTCCGTTGTTGATGTAATCCAGATTGTATTCCTCGCGGTGATAATCGCGGATTTGCGTACCGTCGGCGTTCAAAAAGGAGTCCATGCCGCGCCGGATGTAATCGAAATACTTCCGATCGCCGGTCAGCGTATAGAGCGCCGCCATGCCCTTCCACACCACGCCGTAGTCGTACGACCAGCGCTTGTCAAGCGTCGGATAAAGGTTCATCAGCCCGTCCGCGATGCGCACGTGCCAGTTGTCAAATGCCTGTTTCACGAATTTTCCTCCTGATTGCAAAATACGCAGCCCTCCGCGTTTATTTCTTTGCCGCAGCAGCCCACCACGCGCAGGCCGGAAAGGTCGATATCCTCCCCGTTACGCAGGTACAGGCCGGCGGCCTCCATAGTGTCCAGATCATCCATCATGGCGGCCTGGCCGGCGCAGCCGGTCCGCATCACTACGGTGCAGTCCTTGATGCGCACGCGCCGGACGGGGCTTTCCGGCAGGCCGTACAGGAACCCCGCGCACGCCGACGCGCCGCGCACGGTAACGTCGGAAATGGAGATATCGCTGAGCATCGGCGTGCCGTCTGCTGCGGGCCGGGCGGATTTATCGCGTACCTCCGGCGTTTTGCCGCCCTTGCCGCAAAAGTAGTACATGTTGAACACGAAGGGGCAGAGCACGTCTTCCATCAGAATGTGACTGAAGCTCAGGTTTTCCGCGCTGCCGCCGCGTCCGCGCCGCGTTTTCAGCCGGATGCCGCGATCCGTACCCTGAAACACGCAGCCCGTCACCAGCACGTTTTGCACGCCGCCGCTCATTTCACTGCCGATCACCACGCCGCCGTGGCCGTGCAGCATGTGGCAGCCGGAGATGATGATGTTGCGGCAGGGCTGCTTATGCGGCGTGTCCTCCGTGCCGGCCTTGACGGCAATGCAGTCGTCGCCCACGTCGATCAGGCAGTCCGCAATGCGCACGTTCTGGCAGCTGTTGGGGTTGATTCCGTCGGTGTTGGGCGAATCCGCCGGATTGCGGACGGTGATGCGGCTGATATCCACATGATTGCAGTACAGCGGATGCACGGTCCAGCACGGGGAATTGACCAGCGTAACGCCGGCAAGGGAAACGTCCGTGCAGTGCTGGAAGCAGACCAGGTACGGGCGCGGATAGGCGAGCGTGCCCTCGCGCTGCTGTTTCCACCATTTGGCGCCCTGCCCGTTGATGACACCGGCGCCTTCGATGCGCACGTTATGCGCGTTCAGCGCGTAAATACAAGGCATGTACGCCTGCGACGCAATGCCCTCAAACTCCGTATCCACCAGCGGGAACAGCGTTTCGTCGTCCGTAAACACGACCTCCGCGCCCGCCTCCAGATGCAGCGTGATGTTGGATTTCAGCAGGATCGGCGCGGTTTCGTACCGGCCCGCCGACACCGTCAGCGTGCCGCCGCCCTGCAATGTAAGGGCATTCATAGCCGCGGTAAAAGCTTCCGTCCACAGCCAGCCTGTTGATGAAAACGCAAATTCATTGAGGTTCATCGTGCTTTGTTCCTCCGGCGTTTGATCCGTAATCGGGAATTCTGCACCCCATTATACACGATCCGGATGAGATTTCAAACCGCACAGCGCCGGTTTTACGGCATGGTAAGGTCTTACAATGCCGCCGATTTTACCCGCGCGCGGTTTACCTTTGCCTGTGCCTGTGCTACAATGCAAAGTAATTATCTGGACCGCGCAAAGGAGCAGGGCATGGAATTTTTAATGGGCAATGAAGCCATTGCACGCGGCGCGCTGGACGCGGGTGTGCACGTGGTGACGGGGTATCCCGGTACGCCGTCTACGGAGATTTTGGAAGCCGTGGCCAAGTGGAACGACGGCAGCGTGTACGTGGAGTGGTCGGTGAACGAAAAGGCCGCGCTGGAGGTGGCCGCCGGCGCGAGCTACGCGGGCGCGCGCACGCTGATCACCATGAAGCAGGTGGGGCTCAACGTGGCCGCCGACCCGCTGATGAGCCTGGCCTATGTGGGCGTGAAGGGCGGCATGGTGCTGGCCGTGGCGGACGATCCCGGGCCGATTTCCTCGCAGACCGAGCAGGACACGCGCCTGTTTGCGCGCTTTGCCAAGGTGCCGGTGTTCGACCCTTCCTCGCCCGAGGAAGCCTATCGGATGATGCCCGCCGCCTATGCGCTGTCCGAGCGGTACCGCACGCCCGTCATCATCCGGCCCACCACGCGCATCTGCCACAGCTGCGCCACCGTGGATACCGATCAAAAGCAGCCGCAAAAGCAGCCGGAAGGCTTTATCAAGGATACGCAGCGCTGGGTGATCTTCCCCAAGGCGTCGTACAACAACCATAAGGCGATCGAGGCCCGCAATCCGGAAATCGGCAGGGACTTTGCCGCCTCACCCTTTAACCGGCTTACGAAGGGCGGGCGCAGGGGCATCGCCTGCGGCGGTGTGAGCTATGCTTACGTGATGGAGGCCCTGCGGATGCTGGGCGACCCCGAGGTGTCGGTGCTCAAGATCGGCACACCGTTCCCCTTTCCCGAGCCGCTGGCGGAGGAATTTTTACAAGGGGTCAACGATGTGCTGGTGATCGAGGAGCTGGATCCCGTGATCGAGCGCGAGCTGCAAACCCTGTGCGGCAAGCGGCATATAAACGTAGATATTCATGGCAAGCAGGACGGCGCCGCACCCTTTGCGGGCGAGCACAGCGTGGAAAGCGCAAAGGCTGTTATCAGCAAATATCTGGGCATTACCGACCCTACGCCCAAGGCGGACTTGGCCCCGCCGCAGGTGGCAAGGCCTCCCGTTTTATGCGCGGGCTGCCCGCACCGCGCGTCGTTTTACGCGGTCAAGCAGGCGGTGAAGGGCAAAAAGGCCGTGTTTGCGGGCGATATCGGCTGCTACACGCTGGGCAATGCCAAGCCGCTGGAGATGACCGACACCTGCCTGTGCATGGGCGCGGACGTGACCATCGCCCAGGGCCTGCACCGCGTGGAGCCGGACACCATCAACTTTTCCTTTATCGGCGACAGCACGTTTTTTGCGTCCGGCCTCACGGGCGTGTGTAACGCCGTGTACAACCATACCGATATCACGCTGATCGTGCTGGACAACGCCACCACGGCCATGACCGGCTCGCAGCCCCACCCGGGCACCGGCGTGAAGATGACCAGGGAGATCGGCCGCAAGATCAGCATTGAAAAGGTGCTCCGGGCCATCGGCGTAAGCGCTGTGGAGATTGTCGATCCGCTGCAACACAGCGAGGCCGTTGCCGCGGTGCGGCGCGCCGTGGAAAAGCCCGGCGTGAAGGCTGTTATTTTCCGCGCGCCGTGCATCAGCGTGTCCAAGCCGAAGGCGCCGTATGTGATCGGCGATGATTGCATCAACTGCAAAAAGTGCATCCGCGATATCGGCTGCCCCGCCATAACGCTGAAGGACGGCAGGCCGTTGATTGACGCGGCGCTGTGCTACGGCTGCGGCCTGTGCGCGCAGCTTTGTCCCGTGGGCGCGATCAGGGAGGTGCGGTAGATGGATATTTTAATCTGCGGCGTCGGCGGCCAGGGCACGGTGCTGGCGTCCCGCCTGCTTGCGTGGATCGCCATGGAAAAAGGCCTGACGGCGCGCACCGCCGAGACCATCGGCATGGCGCAGCGCGGCGGCAGCGTGGTCAGCCATGTGCGCACCGGACATGTAATTTTCTCCCCGATGATTCCCATCGGGGGCGCGGACGTAATTTTAGCGCTGGAGCCCGCCGAGGCCGTGCGCTGCTATCCGTACCTCAAGCAGGGCGGCGCGATGCTGATCAACACCACGCCCATCCAGCCCATCACCGCCTCGCTGGCCGGCAAGCCGTACGACGCGCAGGCCATGATCGACAGCCTGACGGCCACGCACGCCGATGTGCACCTGCTGGACGGGCCCGCCGTGTGCGCGGCCTGCGGCTCGCCCAAGGCGCTTAACACCGCCATGCTGGCCACAGCCGTAAAGCTGGGCCTGCTGGATGTCACCCTGGAGGAGCTGCGCGCGGCCATCATCAGCCGTACCAGGGAGAAATTCCACGCGCTCAACCTGCGTGCGATCGACTATGTAACGGAGGAGGCGACCCTGTGACCGCATTGTTCCTCACGGCGCTGGCTGTGGGCTATTCGGGCGCGATGATGCCGGGATCGCTGCTGACCTACGTCATCCGCCAATCCCTTAAGGACGGCCCCAAGGTGGGGTTCATCGTGATCGTCGGGCACGCGCTTTTAGAACTGGTACTGATCATCGGCATTTTTATGGGCCTGGACGGCATTTTGAAGTCCGACGCCGCGCAGATCATCATCGGCATCATCGGCGGGTTGCTGCTGTGCTACATCGGCGTGGATATGATCGTCAAGTCCGCGCGCAACCAGGTGAGCGTGACCATGGACGGGCAAGCGAAAAACTCCGATAAGCTGGTGCTCTCGGGCGCGGTGCTGTCCGCCGCCAACCCGTATTTTCTGCTCTGGTGGGCGGTGATCGGGCTGGGATTTTTAACTGAAGCCTACCGTGATTTTGCCGTCTGGGGCGTAGCCGTGTTCTTTGCCGGCCATCTGCTGGCCGATTTTTCATGGTACGGGCTCATTTCCACGGTGGTCGGCACCACGCGCAGGTTTATCAAGCAAAAGCCCTACCGGATTATCATTATCATTCTCGGCGCGCTGCTGGTGTTCTTTGGGGCGAAGTTTATCGTCGGCGCGATTTCGTCGCTGGCTGCGGTACGCTGACAGCAAAACCGAATACAGCAGTAAGGCGGCGGGACGCCTTGGCAAATATAGTTTATAAGACATCGTTATTAACAACGTTAATAATAACGATGTTAATAACATTATTAATAATGTTATTGATAAGATTATTGAAAATGCTATGAATCGCGTTATTGGAAATGCTTTGCCTGTCCGTTGGCTATGCCGATCGCAGAATGTCCCGCTTTTTGCGCCTATGCAGCAGCCACACCGCAACAAGCACCACGCTCACACCGCTGACGGCCACGCCCGCCCATACGCCCTTGGGCACAAAGCGCAGCTCCACCGTGTGGGTGCCCTCGGTCAGGGCTACCTCCAGCAGCGCGTCGTAGCGGCTTACGGCTTCTGTCTTTTCACCGTCCACCCACACCTGCCAGCCCTCGTCGTATGGGATGGTGATAAGCAGCTGGTATGGCCGTCGGTCACGGCGGCCGTTATCGTCAGGTGTGAGTCGGTATCGCTCTCCACCGCGGCGGCATGCGCGGATAGGATCGCCTGCGCGCTTTGGAACGCGTCCCAATCGAAATACGCAAGGTCAATGCCCAGCGGCGCGGTCATCTGCACGGTATAGGCGGTATCGGCATCGGTTGCCGGCAGCAAAACGGTGCCGTTCATCCGGTCTTCGGTTTCCGCCTGGCCGTTGAGGGTGTAGTCCGAGCCGAAGGACGTCATATACAGCGGCCGGTTCGCATCCACGGGGAAGGTGTAGGTTTCCCAGGTGCCGTCGTAGGTGCGCGCGATGTCCTCTACCGGCGCAAACACGGCGACTGTTTCGCCCGTCAGGTCGCTGAGCAGGGTATTCTGGTTTATAAAGGGGCTGGTGTCCGTCAGCGCCAGCGTTTGCTGCGGTACAAGGTAGGCAAGCGGCAGCGCGGATGTGTTTTCATAGGCGGTCACATCATCGTCCGTCCACAGCGCTTGATAGCTGTCAGGCAGCGCGCCGAAGGCTACGCCGTCTTTAGACAGGAGGTACTTGACCCCCAGCAGGCTATCCAGCACCGGTGTGGTTGCGCTCCCGTAGCGGATGTGGTAATTGCCCTTATACAGCCCCACGGCTTCGCACAAGGCGATCAACGACGTATCCGGATCCGAGCTCATGTGACTGATGCCGCGGTATCCGTACAGGAAAGCATCGTTGTCATTCCTGTAAAAATTCTTCTCAATGCGGCAAACGCTGCCGTCCGCGGCCTGGATGCGATCAACCTGCGCCTGCGTGGCATCAACCTCCGCCGTGTAGCTGCCGGCTTCGGTGGTATAGATCTGGCTTAAGCGGCGGTAGGCGTAATAGCTGTTGCAAAACAGTCCCGTAAACTGCATCAGGATGATCAGCCACAGCCACAGCCTGCGCGGTTTTTTGAGCATCAGCAGCCCGCAGGTGGCCGCGCATGCCGCAACATCAAAAAAAATGGTTTTATACGCCAGATATTCCACCGTGAGTGTGCGAAACAGCAGAAAGGTAACCCCCGCGAAAACCGCAAAAATAACAAGCGGACGCTTGCCGGGATTTTGCCGTGCCTCAAACCCTTCAAATCCCAGCTCGATCAGCAGGAACGAAAACAGGAAAGAAAACCGCGCGGGGAAAAAGTTGGGCGTATCGAAGGCGTGCCATACATAGTACGGCGCGGCAATCCAGAAGCTGACAACAAACAAAGCAATAAACAAAAGCGACCGCAGGCGCTTGCCCAGCGGAATGCCGCCGTTTGTAAGATATATCGCCACGAATACCAGCATGGGGATGCCCACGTAGTAGTTGGGGGTGTTGCCGCGCAGCTGGACGGTGCTCACGGCGGCGGTGTAAAACTTGGTCAGCAGGTCCCGCAGGGTGTTGACGCGGGTCCAGGAAAGCAGGCTCCAGTCAAACAGTGCGTACCCGCGGGAAAGCGTGTAATACAAAGGGATAAGCAGTACGGCGGCCAGCCCCGCCGCCAGCAGCGACGACGCGATAAACCGCCCAACGGTTTTCCATTGCCATTTGTGCATATGGTACAGGAAATACAGCACCGAGAAAATACACAGCATATATCCCATATAATATTGGGATAACAGCGCCATGCCCAGCGACAGGATATACAAAAGCGGCGGTTTGTCCTCGTGGATCAGCCGGATGCCCAGCGCCACCAGCGGCAGGAGAATCAGTGCGTCCAGCCACATAACATGGAAGCAGTACGCCGCCATAAAGCCGGACAGCGCATAGGTTGTGGAAAACAGCAGGCCGCTCCACGCGCGCTTGCGCAAAAACACCATAAACGTCAGCCCGCACAAGCCGATCTTCACCAGCACCAGCAGGCTGTACAGCAGCGGAAATGAAAGCGGCAAAAGCAGCAGCAAATTGAGCGGGCTTGCGAGATAGTAGGCGATCATGCCCGTCATGCCGCCGCCGAGGCCGTGGCTGAAGGAATACAGCGCGTCGGCCTGGCCGCTGAGTACGCGCTTCCAGTTGGCAAGGAACGCGGTGTACTGATAATTGGCGTCCCACATGAGCAGCGTCTGATCGCCAAAGGGCGTGATGTGCGCAAACAGCATCACGGCGGCAAACAGAAAAACAGGCGCGAAAAAGGAACCCAGCAACAATGCGGCCCCGTTCCATCGTCTGCCCTTCATGATTTGTTCTCCCCCGCTTTTTCAATCAGTATAGCAACCCGCCGATAGGCCGTCAAGGTTGACGGTACAGCACGGTTTTCCTATAATGTGAGGGTCGAAAAAATGCAAGGGGGAATGGTGCGATGCGCAAACGCTGCAAGGCCGCCATCGGGATCGGTTTTCTGCTGATCATTGTGCTTTGTACAGTCTATTTTGCCATCAATCAGGCCGATTACGACAAGCGTACGATTCAGCCTTACGAATATCAGGATCTGACAACCGGGACGATGTTCTTTGAAAAGGGAACCTACACCTTTACGTTTGAGTATACATACGCGCCGGACACACAGGTGCAGATCATCCGCGGCCTGACGGCGGACGCGGACAACCGGCTGCCCATGGTGCTGGCCTCCGCCGCGCTTTGCGAGGACGGGCAAACCGTGCTGACGGTCGCGCTGGATGAAACCGTGTACGACCTGCAGCTGCGCTATACGGGCGAGACGGAGCGCGGCTTTACCAATATCGAAAGCGTGGGGCCGGTGTGGCACGACACGGCGTTTGTGCTGGGGCTGATTGCGCTGATTGCCGCCGCCATGGCGCTTATGTACCGGCGGGAGCAAAAACATACCGCGCCTGTGCCAAACGATACGGGCTACTCCGAGGCTACGGTGCACCTGCTGCTGCTGGCTGCGGCGGTGGGGATCACCCTGCCGATCCTGCGCGATTTTCTGGTCAGCGGGCACGATCTTTCCTTCCACCTGATGCGCATTGAGGCCATCAAGGACGGACTGCTGGACAGGCAGTTCCCCGTGCGCATCGGCACCACGTTCTGGGGCGGGCTGGGGTATGGGTCGCCGGTGCTGTATC
>DAOPIR010000061.1:0-14787 GCA_035399245.1 Candidatus Limiplasma sp. | reverse complement strand
CGGGTGCCCGAGCCAGGCGAGGTGGAGGCGCACCTGGTGCGTGCGCCCCGTGAGGATATGCACGTCCAGCAGCGTCGCGCCTTGCAGGCGCTCCAGCACGCGCCACTCGGTCTGCGACGGCCTGCCGTCGTCAACCACCGCCATTTTCTTGCGATCTTTTTTGCTGCGCCCGATCGGCTTGTCGATCAGACCTTCCTGCTCCTTCATATCTCCCTCGACCACAGCCAGATAATGCTTTTCGATGCTGCGGTCCTTCAGCTGCCCGGAAAGATGAAGATGCGCCTTGTCATTTTTGGCAACCAGCATAATACCGCTGGTGTCCTTGTCCAGCCGGTGCACGATACCCGGTCGCTGCACGCCGCCCACGCCCGACAGCCCATCCAGCGCATAGAGCAGCGCGTTGACCAGCGTGCCCGTTTCGTTGCCGTTTGCGGGGTGCACCACCATGCCGCAAGGCTTGTCGATCACCGCCAGATCCTGATCCTGATACAGAATAGAGATCGGGATATCTTCCTTTTCTACGGTCGGCGGCGCGGCATCGGGAATACGTACGCAGACAGTATCACCCTGTTTAACGGCGGCGCCGGCCTTGCGCACCACAGCGCCCGTCGCCTCGCACAGTCCCGCAGCGATCCATTTGGCCGCCTGCGAGCGCGTAACGCCGCAGCCCTCGGCCACCAGCACATCCAGCCGCGCGGCACGGTCGGCCGCGAAGGTTTTATTTGTCATCTGCGGCCTCCTTCGCCTTTTCCTGCCAGTCCCCGGCGCGAAACAGCAGGCTGAACCCCAGCATGGCCGCGCCGAAGGTGATGGCGATATCCGCCGGATTGCAAATAAAGTACGGCAGCCACGGAAAATAAATCATGTCCACCACAGAGCCGAAGAGAATGCGATCCGCGAAATTGCCCAAAAATCCGCCGACAATCAGCCCTACGCCGATCAGCACAAAGCGGGACAGCTTGAATTTGCGTAAAATGAAAACGCCGGCGGCCATCGCCAGCAGCGGCAGCAGGATCCCGGCCACCAAATGCCCCGATAAAATTCCCAGCGCCATGCCCGTGTTGTACGTAAAGCGCAGCTCCAGCACGCCGCGCAGCACGATCATCCGCTCGCCGGGCGACATCAGCTGCTGTGCCAGCAGCTTTGCCACGCGATCCAACACCAGCGTAACACCCGCGATGCTCCAAAATACCGTCATAGTGCCTCCCTAAATCGGGTAATACGTAATCGCAAACCGCACCAACGCAAGCATCTGCGGCAGGTTGACCGTCAGCAGCGCCGCCATGCCCAGCGCGTAAACAATCCACGAAAAACGCGCCAGCCCAATCGCCCGCAAAACGCTTTCTACCAGGTACACCAGCAGCGCAGCATATGCCCAGCCGAAGTAAAGCGTATACAGCGTCAGCCCGTTTTCCGCCGTGCCCCAGCCCAGCACGCACAGCAGCAAAAACGATACGCCCACCCATACCATGCTGATCCGCGCAAAGCGCTGCCTGCGGTTTAGGATAAATCCGGCGCACGCCAGTACGAGCAGTGCAATGCCGAGAATGCTGACGCCGCCGTTCTCCGCCAGCCGCCACTTGGCATAGCCGTCCGCCGCGGCCACCATTCCGGCCTGCGGCGCGATAAAGATCTGCCCGATGAACGAGCTGTACTGCGACAGCCGATCGGGAAACGCGATCCCGTCGCCCGTAAACCGGCCGATGCTTTGCAGCGTGCCGGGAATGCGCAGCACAATGCCGAAGCTGCCCAGCGTACACAGCAGCACCAGCGCTAAAAGCGCGGATTGCAGCGTGTCCTTCAGAATTATGGCAATCGGCTTACCCCTGTACTCGGGAACCAGCGCCAGTGCCGCGCCGGGCAGCATAGTCCCCGCCGCGCCAAGGATCAGCAGCTGTTCCCGCCTGCCATGGCTGAGCAGGCCGTACAGCCCTACCGCCAGATAAAACAGCGCAATCGTATACTGCTCCGCCATCACCGTAAACAGCAGCGCGGAATAGGTGGCCGTCATCAATACCGGCAGCAGTATACGCGCCGGTTTGCTCACCTCTGGGATCAGCTTCATCAGCAGGCAGAGGCCGGCAACCAGCAGCGGCACCTGCGCGGCAACCATCACGAGGGCCAGCGCGTTAGGCACCGGCAGCACACGGCTGATCAGGTACGGCAGGCCCAAAAGCGGCGCGGCAAACAGCGCAAACAGCGGCGAGCGAAAATCGTTTTCCAGCGCGCTCAGCGATAGATATACGTTTTCATGCACGATCGCGCCCGAATCCGACATATAAATAAGATCCCGTTTCACCGTCACGCTGGCAAACGCGTCGGTTTGCAGATACACAACGATCACAAGCACCATCAGCACGGCCGTCAGCACCAGCGCGGTGATACCCTCCGCTTTGGAAAAGTCCATGATTGCTTCCCGCACAACCGCAGAAAAGCGCTCATAAAACAGGCAAACCATCTGGTAAACAAACAGAAGCGCCGCTGCCGCAAATAGGATGGCCGTTATGTACGAAAGCCGCTCCATCTCCATTCCCAACAGGCTTTGCAGGCGCTGGAACACCGTGATGGAGCGCAGCCATTCCGCGAAGTTTTCGATCGGCCACAGGCAGGCACCCACCGCCGTGAGCACACACAGCATCTTGCCTGTCACACTCATTTTGCGCGATACGGCCAGCTGCGGCCGCTTGACGGCAAACCAGATCAAAAACGGAATCGATACCAGAACACCGGCCGCAAACAGCTTGGTGGTAATCTGCAGGCAAAAAAACGCGATTGCCGAAAGAACGAGCAGTATTCGTTTCATGCGTTCACGCTCCTTTCCCGATATCGTCCTATTATACCATATTCCCGCCGCCGGTGGAGTTGTATTCCCGGGGAGCGTATGATAGGATGGGGAAAATCAGAAACGGAGGCGTGGTATGCTCAGACTGCATCAAATCCGGCTATCGCTTGGGGAAGCGTCACAGGGCAGCGCGCCGCTGCGGACGCTGGCAGCTAAACGCCTGCAGGTGCCCGCGGGCGATATCGCATCCGTACGCATTGCCCGCCGCAGCGTGGACGCCCGCGACAAACGCGACGTGCACTTTACCCTGTCGCTGGACGTTGCGCTCGCCTCCGCAAAAGATGAAAAAGCACAGCTTCGCCGTTTTAAGCCCAATCAGGCCGCGCTGCTGGACACGCAAAGCGAGCATGATATCTTTTCCCTGCCCGTTGCCCCCTACGCGGCGGATCGTCCGCGGCCCGTGGTGATCGGCGCGGGGCCGGCAGGCCTGTTTTGCGCGCTTGGGCTGGCGGTGCGCGGCGCAGAACCGATCGTGCTGGAGCGCGGCAAACCCGTTGACAAACGCACGCAGGACATAGCCGCGCTGATTGATACCGGCACGCTGAACGAGGAAAGTAACGTGCTGTTCGGCGAGGGCGGCGCGGGCGCGTTTTCGGACGGAAAACTGACCTGCGGGCTGAACGATCCGGCCATCCGCACGGTGCTGCGCACGCTGACCGCCTGCGGCGCACCGGAGGATATTCTGATTGACGCTATGCCCCACATCGGTACCGATCTGCTGCGCGGCGTGCTTAAAGCCCTGCGCGGCAAGCTGCTTTCACTCGGTGCGACGATCCTGTTTGATCACAAGGTCACCGGCCTTGACATCGAAAACGGGCAGGTGACCGCCGTACGGGTGGGAGAAGAGCGCATTTCGGCCGACGCGGTATATCTTGCCGCGGGCCACAGCGCGCGCGACGTATACGCATGGCTGGACGCGCTGCACGTTCCGCTGGCGGCCAAGCCCTTTGCCGTGGGCGTGCGTATAGAGCATCCGCAGATCATGATTGACCAATCACAGTACGGCGGCTTTGCGGGCCAGCCCGCGCTGCCGCCCGCCACGTATAAGCTGAATGTGAAAACGCCTGATCATCGCGGTGTATATACCTTTTGCATGTGCCCCGGCGGCGAAGTGATAAACGCTTCCAGCGAGGCGGGCCGCCTGAACATCAACGGAATGAGCCGCCACGCACGCGACGGCCGAAATGCCAACGCGGCGCTGCTGGTGGGTGTGCAGCCGGCAGATTTCGGCACGCCGCTGCAGGGAATCGCGTTTCAGCGCGGCATCGAGGAAGCCGCCTTTGCCATCGCCGGCGGTTATCAGGCGCCGTGCCAGCGCGTGGAGGATTTTTTACAGGGCAGGCCATCGCACGGCTTCGGCGCGGTGCAGCCCAGCTACCGTCCGGGCGTCGTGCCAGCCGATATCGCACGTGTGCTGCCGGCCTTTGCTGCGGATAACCTGCGCTGTACGCTGCCGCTGCTGGGCCAGCGCCTGCACGGGTTCGATCTTCCCGACGCGCTGCTCACCGCGCCGGAAACCCGATCCTCCTCCCCCATCCGCATCCTGCGCGACGAGCGGCGGCAAAGCCCTATCCGCGGGCTGTATCCGCTGGGCGAAGGCGCGGGCTACGCGGGCGGCATTATCTCCTCCGCCGTGGACGGGCTGAAAGCGGCGCTTGACGAAAGGAACAACGATTAATGGTCAAAGCGGTTCTATTTGATATGGACGGTGTTATTTTCAATTCCGAACGCCTGTACTCCAAAGCGGTCCCCGATATTGCCCAAAAGCTTGGCTACACGATGGACATGCCGTTCTTCATCCGTACACTGGGCATCTCCAACCAGGAGTGCCACCGGCTGTACATCGAAACCTACGGCCCGGATTTTCCCTATGGCAAAGCCTCTGAAATGCTGCGCAGTTTCATCCTTACCTATAACAAACAGCACACCTTGCCCTTAAAGGACGGTGTGCCGGAATGTCTGCAAGCGCTGAAAGCGCGGAACCTGCAGATCGTACTAGCGACCAGCTCTCCGCGCTATGTGGTGGATGCCATTTTCAATTCTCTGCCGCAGCTGAACCGGCTGTTTGACGGCAAGGTATGCGGCGACGAGGTAACGCAGGGCAAGCCCGCGCCGGAAATTTATCAAAAGGCGGCCGCGCTTGCGGGGTATCCGCCTGCCGAGTGCCTCGGCGTGGAGGATGCGCCCAGCGGTCTTAAAGCCATCCGCGCCTGCGGCGCACAGCCGGTGATGGTGCCCGATCTGCTGGCGTATACGGACGCCCTGAAGCCGTATGTTGACCATGTGCTCAGCAGTCTGCGGGCGCTTCCCGCACTGGCGGACCGGCTGAATGCCCGCTAATCGTCCAGCAGTTCTTTTACTTGGATACTGCGGATTTTCCACTGGTCGTTTTCCTTGACCAGCGTGGCCGTATAGCGCGCGGACTGCCAGTCCGGCGGACTTTCATAGTTATCCTCGCCGTACAGCGCGATGGCGGTTTCTTCATACGTGCGGTCGATGCGCCCGTCGATACGCGGAATGCGCTCGATAAACTCCGCCTTGGCGGTGGTCTCCCACGGCCAGCACCACATCCATGTCAGCTGCAGGCGGTGGTCGATACCGCGAACGGTGTAAATGGCATAGGGGCTCTGCCCTTCCTCGGCCTGCAGCAGGTTTTCGTCACGCTGCAGATAGGTGGTCTGAAAATACTTGGTAAGATCCTCCGGATCTTCATCCATCATGATGACCTGCGCGCGCAGCGCCATGCCGTCCTTTAGGATGATGGAAATGTTGGTCGCGTTCATGGCATAGTAAAACGTAACCACCGCAAAACCCAACAGCACAATGATGAGAAACAGGCGGCTTGCCAGATACCACACAAAGCGG
This sequence comes from Candidatus Limiplasma sp., assembly GCA_035399245.1. GTDB lineage: Bacteria > Bacillota > Clostridia > Christensenellales > Aristaeellaceae > CAXXOK01. The sequence goes on along the minus strand of DAOPIR010000061.1, from coordinate 9,080 downwards.
CGCAGCTTATCCATGCTTAAAAAGCCTTTCCAATAACATCGCCCCGTTCTCCAGCAGCGGATACTCCATCGCGCCGGATTCGCTGTATTTGCGCGGCGGGGCGGCCTTTCGGCTGTCAAATATCGCATAGGGCACGGGCGCGCCGTCGTGCGTACGGGTAGTGAGCAGCGTGGGATGGTCGCACAGCATCAGCACGCGGAACGGTTCCCCGCGCTTTTCCATCTCCGCCAAAACCGGGCGCATCACCAGGTCGTTCACGTTCTTGATGGCCTGCATTTTCTTTTCCAGGCTGCCGGCATGCGCCATTTCGTCGGGCGCTTCGATGTGCACGGCGGCAAAGTCGTCCCCGTTTTGCAGGGCGTCCAGCGCAGCCTGCACCTTGCCCTGATAATTGGTGTCCAGATCCCCGTTGGCGCCGGGCACATGCGGGGTTTTCAGCCCGCCGAGCGAGGCGATACCCCACACCAGCGGCACGGCGCTGACCACGGTGCCCGTTTTGTGATACTTCTTTTCAAAATCATCCAGCTTCATCGCCGTCGCCGCGCCCCACGGCCAGATCATATCGGCCGGCAGGTCGCCCCGCGCGACGCGCGCCTTGTTAATCGGGTGATCCTTAAGCACGGTATAGCTGATCTCCATCAGGTTTTTGAGCGCATCGGCCAGCTGCTGTGCGGCGGGGTCCTCCACAATGCACTGCGGCAGATACGGTGCAATTTCCCGCTCCAGTACATTATGCGGCTCGGTGAGCTTGACGGCGGATAAATCTTTTACATCTGTTTCCATCACGCCGATGTGGCGGAAGGTATCGGTAACATGGATTTCAAGCTTATATTCCCGCAGCCTGGCCGCAAACGCGGGCGCGGCAATCAGGTCATTCATCAGGTCTTCAGCCTCTTTGCCGTGTACGCCGCCGCCGTTGTGGCTCAGGATCACGCGCTTGCCGCCTTGCTCCACCACGGCGCACAGGTTAATGCGCAGGCTGATGCCGCCCTCCGGCACGGTAATCCCCATGCCCGCCGCCTCCAGCGCGCTGCGCCCCGTGTAGCAGGTTCTGGGATCATTGCCGAAGATCGACAGGATCGCCGTGTCACTGCCCGGCGCCATGCCGGTGGGCACGGTGCGCACGCGGCCGTATTCGCAGCCCGCGGCACGGTCAAACGCGTCCAGCGTCAGCGTTTCCAGCGGGGTCTTTCCATCAAGTTGCACCAGCGGTGCATCCGCCATACCGTCTCCAATGACCAAAACGTATTTCATGCTTCTTTCTCCCTCACGATGATCGGTATCAGTATAGCGCGGATGCCCTCTCATTTCAAGACTGGGGCGCAGTTGGCAACATTGTGCGTTTTAGTGTATACTATGCTCGTAAATCGGACCGTTTAGAAGGAGCGCATGTGATGAAGCGCATAGTGTTGACCGGCGGTGGTACCGCCGGGCACGTTACCCCGCATTTAAGCCTGATCCCCCGTTTGCAGGCCGCAGGATACGAAATCCACTACATCGGCAGGGGTTCCAGCATTGAATATGATATCATCCGCCCCATCGAAGGCGTAACCTATCACCCCATCAGCAGCGGCAAGCTGCGGCGGTATTTCAGCTGGGAAAATTTCACCGATGTGTTCCGTGTGGCGCGCGGCATTATCCAGTCTGTTTTTTTGTTGCGGAAAATCAAGCCCGACGTGTGTTTTTCCAAGGGCGGGTTTGTAAGCATTCCCGTGGTGATCGCTGCCCGTATCTGCCGCGTGCCCACCGTATGCCATGAAAGCGACCTGACGCCCGGGCTGGCCAACCGCATCAGCGGAAGGTTTGCCCAGTGCATCGCCACCACGTTCCCTGAGTGTGCCGCCTGTCTGGGCGACAAGGGCGTGATGACCGGCACACCGCTGCGCAAGGAGCTGTTTACGGGCGATCGAACGCGCGGGCTTGCCCTGGCCGGCTTTGACGGTAAAAAACCCGTACTGTTGGTCACCGGCGGCAGCCAGGGCGCACAGGCCATCAACCTGTGCCTGCACGAAAGCCTGCCCAAGCTGCTGCCGCAGATGGACATATTGCATCTGTGCGGCACCGGCAACCTGAACGAGGCGCTGCTGGATGTGGACGGATATACGCAGATTGAATTTCTGCAAAGTGAAATGCCCGACGCTATCGCCGCTGCCGACTTCGTGCTCAGCCGCGCGGGTTCCAATACCCTAAGCGAGCTGCTGGCGCTGAAAAAGCCCATGCTGCTGGTGCCTTATCCGCTGTCGGCCAGCCGGGGCGACCAGATTAAAAACGCCGAAAGCTTTGTGAAGCAAGGCTTTGCGCATGTGCTCCGGCAGGAGGATTTGACCGCCTATACGCTGGTGGATGCGCTGGACGCGTTACTAAAGCAGCGGGAAACCCTGCAATCCGCCATGGAAGCATGCCCCGTATGCGATGGAACCGATGCGGTGCTGCAATTAATTGAAGACGTGCAAACAAGGAGAGATTGATATGGCTAGAATGTTCGGAACCGACGGTGTGCGCGGCATCGCCAACACGGAATTGACCTGTGATACAGCCTATAAACTGGGGCAGGCCAGCGCGATGGTGCTCGCAAGCGACGTACACCGCCCGACCATTTTGGTGGGCCGCGATACGCGCCTGAGCGGCGAAATGCTGGAAAGCGCAATGGTTGCCGGCATTTGCTCGGTAGGTGCGCGCGCGGTGCTGGTAGGCATTATGCCGACACCCGCCATCGCCTACCTGACGCGCTATTACGAGGCAGACGCAGGCTGTGTGATCTCCGCCAGCCACAACACCGTGGAATATAACGGCATTAAGTATTTTGACAAGGAAGGCCACAAGCTGCCCGACGCAATCGAGGACCAGATTGAGGCCATTGTAACCGACGGTTTTCCCGAAGGCTACGCGCTGCCTATGGGCGCAATGGTGGGCCGCCCCGTGCGCCAGTATAACGCCGCGCGGCGGTATATCGATTTTCTGCTGGAGACAATGGACGTGCGGCTGGACAGCCTGCATGTTGTGCTGGACTGCGCCAACGGCGCGTCCTACGATATCGCGCCCGCCGTGTTCAAGGAGCTGGGCGCCCGTGTAAGTGTGTTTTACCATGAGCCCGACGGCACCAACATCAACGACAACTGCGGCTCCACCCATCCCGAGCGGATGAGCGAGCTGGTTAAGGAACTTGGCGCGGACGTGGGCTTTGCCTTTGACGGCGACGCCGACCGCGTGATCGCCGCCGACGAACGCGGCAACCTGGTCAACGGAGACCAGGTAATGGCGCTGCTGGCCGTGCACCTGAAGAAGCAGGGCAAGCTGCCCTCCAACACGCTGGTGGCGACCGTGATGAGCAACATGGGCCTTGATATCGCCATGAAAAAACAGGGCATCGAACTGATTAAAACCAAGGTCGGCGACCGCTATGTGCTGGAAAAAATGCGCGAGGAAAACCACCTGCTGGGCGGCGAGCAGTCCGGCCACGTTATCCTGCGCTCGTTCAATACCACGGGCGACGGCGAGCTGACCGCGCTGCAGGTGCTAAGCGCCATGGTGCATGCCAAGTCCACGCTCAGCAAGCTGGCCGGCGTGATGCAGATCATGCCCCAAAGCCTGTACGGCGCGCACGTGAACGACGTCAATAAATATACGTTTGACCAGAATCCGCGCGTAAAACAGCGGATGGACGAGCTGGAAAAGAAGTACGAGGGCAGGGGCCGCCTGCTGATCCGCGCCAGCGGCACCGAGCCGCTGGTCCGCGTGATGATCGAGGGGCCCAACCAGCGCGAGATCGACCGCGACGTGTACAGCATGGCCAAGCTCATTGAAAAGGAGCTTATGTAAATGAAATCCGGATTCCGGCGCCTGCTGGCGGCATTGCTGGCGCTGCTGGTACTGCCGGCGGGTGCGCTGGCACTCACCGGCCAGAGCATAACCACCTTTGAAACCTATTATCAGGAGGACATCACCTATATCAACGACACGGCAGAGCGGCACATGCTCGCCAAAGAGCTGACCGAGCTTGACCTGGAGGACAACGGCCGCACGCAGTACTACTACTACGACGATATCCTGCAGGTTACGGTCGCCGCCGATGCCTCCGGCATTATCGAAAGCTGTGAAATCCGCCTGCTGTATCCGCAGGGCGCGGCCGAGGGCAACAGCCTGTATCTGGACTTTGTGGCGGCCAACTACCACTGCATCGCCTTTATCATGGCTATGCACACATCGTCCGAAACCTACAGCCGCTATCTGCTGGCCGATGAAATCAAAACCAAGCTGGCCGCAAACAACGGCGCGTACGAGCGTCTGCTCGGGTCGTACTCCATTTCGTGCATCAGCGTCATCGGCGAAGGCGCGGTGTTTATCTTCACCAACACCGGCCTGCAGACAAATACCGAAGAAGTCACAGACGGGCAGACCCCCGCCGACGAGCAAACGGCCCCCGATGAAATAGAAGAGGACGAAGCTGCCAACTACGGCTGATCCGATAATAATTGCATGAACACATCCGGCGGAGCACTTTCCAGCCGGATGTGTTTTTGATTGACAGTCGTCATCTCCAATAGCGCGCTGTGCAGCGCAAAGCGGCGGGGCAGCAGGGGGTGCTCCGTTCCGTAAAGAAAATCACCAGCCACAGGGCAGCTGATGGACGCGAGATGCACGCGAATCTGATGCGTGCGCCCCGTATGCAGGCGCAAGCGGACAAGGCTGCGCCCGCCCCTGACACACTCCACGCGGTAATCCGTGCGCGCGGGCCTGCCCTGCGCGGATACCACACGGCGGATGGTAGCGCCGTCCGCCTTTTGGATCGGCGCGTCGATCACGCCCGCTGTCTGCGGCGGAACACCGTCGCACACCGCCAGGTATTCACGGATGAACGCATCGCTGTGCAGCCGCTTTTGCAGGTACTGCTGCGCGTGCGCGTGCCTGGCAACCACCATCAGGCCGCTGGTGCCCTTATCCAGCCGGTTAACGGGACGGTATAGAAAATCTTCGGGGCAGCCCAGATAGCTGTACACCGCGTTTTCCAGCGTAATCCCGTCCTGCTTTTTAGAGTGTACCGACGGCAGCGGCGCGGGTTTGTCGACCACAAGGATATCGTCATCCTCGTAGGCAATCTGCAGCGCGATCGCGCAGGGCTCCACGGCAGTCTGCACGCTTTCGGGCACGCGGATCAACAGGCACTGGCCCGCATGCACGGCCCTGTCCGCATGCACGCGCTCGCCGTCCAGCAGCAGCGCGCCCTGAAACTTGGCGCGCTTAAACTGCGCGCAGGACATCGAAAGCCGCTGCAGCGCAATCTGCCGCACCGCCTTGCCTTCGTCCTGCGCCGCAATGGTAATGGCAAGCTCCCGCATGTTGTTTTCCCTCCCGTACAGGCGGAGTATATCATTGAATTTTCAAGGTTTCAAGCCGCGCACATCCGCATGATAATGTACGTTTATCAGCAGGCAAACGTTTTACTTGCCGATTTATGGTATAATATCCAATAGTGCCTCGCCAACCTGGCAGGTTTCGATTCTATCAGTCCGCACGGAGGAAACATCATATGGCCAGCATTAAGGATATTGCCGATCAAACCGGGTATTCCATCGCAACGGTTTCGCGCATTTTGAACGGGAAAGGAAACTTCAGCGAAAGCACCCGCCGCCGCATCCGCGAATGTGCGCGGGCCCTGCACTATGTTCCCAACGAAGTGGCGCGTTCCCTGAACACCGGCTTAAACCGGCTGATCGGGCTGCTGATCCCGTCGGTTGCCACCCCGTTTTTTGCACAGCTGACGTACGCCATCGAACATGTGGCGTTCCGGCACGGCTATAAGGTGCTGATCTGTAACTCCGAAATCGATCCCGAAATTGAAAACAGCTATATCCAAATGCTCAACCAAAATCAGGTGGCCGGCATCATCATGGCCAGCCAGAATGAAAATACCGAAACCTACCAATCCGTCGCGTCTCCGCTTGTGTTGATCGAGCGCTCGTTTTCCGGCCAGTTTTCGTCCGTCGTGTCCGATAACTACGGCGGCGGCATACTGGCAACCGAACTGCTGATTGAGCGCGGATGCCGGTACCTGGGCCACATTGCGGGCAGCCGCAGCATCAAGCCGGCTCTGCGCCGCACGGATGCGTTTATCGCCGCTGCCGAAAAGCACGGCATCCCCTATCTGGTTAAAGCGGAAAAGGCGGGCTGCAATGCCGCCGTGATTGCCGAAACCATGCTGACGGAATGCCCGCAGATCGACGGCGTGTTCTGCTCCAGCGACGAGGAGGCCATCGCGCTGATGATGGTCGCCAACAAGCACAAGATCAGCATCCCCCGCCAGCTGAAAATTGTCGGGTTCGACGGTATTAAAATCGCGCTGGATTTGGGCATCACCACCATCAAACAGCCGATTGAGCGCATCGGCGAGCAGGCATTTTTGATGCTGTTGGAGCAAATTGAACAGGGAAATAAAGAAATCCGCCATGAAGTGCTGCCCGTTGAGCTGCAGGTGGGATTGACCACCTAACCCATAAGTATCAAGCGTTTACCGGACATTTGCCAAATATAGTTTGTTCACTTTGCACAAATGTATACGTTTTAATTTTGTCTGTTTTATCCCTTATTTTCTATTGACATTTTCAGATATATCGTTACAATCTATGGTATGCAAACGTTTAACTTAATAATTTGGAGGTGTACCATGAAAAAACTGATCTCTATTCTCCTCGCACTGACTCTCGTGCTCAGCGTTACGTCTGCGTTGGCCGAAAAAACCGTCGTCACCGTATGGCGTCATTCCGGCAAACCCGCAGAGCAGACCAACATCGTAGAACAGATTGACGCGTTCAACGCCGCCAGCGATACCATCGAGATTGCGTACGAAGTAATCCCCGAAGGGGAGTATAACACGCAGATCGGCGCCGCCGCACTGTCGGGCGGACTACCGGACGTGTTCATGATGGACGGCCCCAACATGTCCAACTATGCGTGGTCGGGCTATCTGCTCCAGCTGGACGACTATGCGACCGATGAGCTGCTGGATGACCTGCTTCCCTCCATCATCGCGCAGGGAACCTACAAGGATCATCTCTACTGCATCGGTTCGTTTGACTCCGGCCTTGCGATTTTCGGCAACAAAACGCTGCTGGAAAGCGTCGGCGCACGCATCCCCACCTCTGTGGCGGACGCCTGGACGCTGGATGAGTTCAACCAGATCCTCGCCGATCTGAAAGCGGCTGGCGTGGAATACCCGCTGGACCTGAAAATGAACTATGGCCAGGGCGAATAGTATACGTACGGCTTCAGCCCCATCGTGCAGTCCTTCGGCGGCGATCTGATCGACCGCGAAACCCTCGTGGCGGAAGGCACCTTCAACGGCGAAGCCAGCGTAAAAGCCATGCAGTGGTTCCAGGATATCGCCAACCTCGGTTACTTCAACGTAGCGCAGGTTTCCGATACCGATCTGGAAGACGGTGTGTCCGCGCTGGCGCTGGTAGGCCACTGGCAGGCCAACATCTATAAGGAAGCCATGGGCGACAACGTGGTGCTGATCCCGATGGTCAACTTCGGCAACGGCGTCGTCACCGGCATGGGCTCCTGGGCCTGGGGCATCTCCGCCGCCACCGAGCACCCCGAAGAGGCGTGGGAAGTGCTGAGCTACTTCCTCTCTCCCGAAAATGTAGCCAAGACAGGCGTTGCCGTGGGCGCTGTGCCCGCACGCAAGTCCGTGCTTGATACGTTTGAAGACTATCAGCCCGGCGGGTACCTGTACATCTTCCGTGAGCAGCTGGAAGGCGGCTATGCGGTAGAGCGTCCGACCACCGCGGCCTATCCCGTAATCACCTCGGCCTTCGCCGATGCGTTCCAGAACATCGTGATGGGTTCCGATGTGCAGGAGCAGATGGATGCAGGCGCAGCCATCATCGATGAAGACATCGCCGACAACGACGGATATCAATAGACCCCGTCCCCTCCTTGCCCGTCCCCGTCGTCCGGCGGGGACGGGTTCATACTACAAAAGGCCTGACAAGAAGGTGTGATATGATGAAACGCCGCCTAAGCCGAAACGCAACCGGAATCCTGATGTCTCTTCCCGCCCTTATTCTGCTTACGACCTTCCTGCTTGTTCCGTTTTTTATGTCCATCGGCTATTCGTTCACGAACCAAAGGCTTTTGCACAATCCAAACGTAGCCCTGAAATTTATGGGGTTTGAAAACTACCTGCGCATTTTCCGCAGCAGCACGTTCTTTGCCGCACTTCGCAACAACTTCGTATTTGCGATTGTCGTGGTGCCGGTGCAGGTTTGCCTGGCACTGTTGATGGCAATGCTGTTTAACCAGAAGCTCAAAGGCGTTGTGGTATTCCGCACGCTGTGCTTCAGCCCGATCGTGATCACGATGGTCGTCGTATCCATCGTTTGGGCGCTGTTGTTCAATCCCAACAACGGCATGATCAACCAAATACTGCATATCCTGACTTTTGGAACCTTCAACGGGTTTCAATGGCTTTATGATACCAAAACGGCGCTGCCGGCCATTATGATCCTGTCCGTCTGGCAGGGCGTCGGATTTCAGATGATTATCCTGCTGGCCGGACTGCAGAGCATCCCGGGCGAGCTGTACGAGGCGTCCAGCATCGACGGTGCCAACGGCGTTCAGCGCTTTTTCTCCATTACCATTCCCTCGCTGAAAAACACGCTGATCTTCTGCTTTTTATCCACCACCGTGCTGGCGTTCAAGCTGTTCACACAGGTCTGGGTGCTTACGCAGGGCGGGCCGGAAACCTCCACCATCACCACCGTGGTGATGATCTACAAGGAAGGCTTCGCCAAGCAAAAGGTCGGCTATTCGTCGGCGATCGCCGTAGTGTTTTTCCTGATCGTGCTGATCATTTCCCTGCTTCAGCGCAAGCTTGTGACGGGGGAGGATTAAGCGATGCATAGAACAAGAGAAAAGGTTGTCCAGTACATCCTGATGACGCTGCTGGCGCTGCTGTTCATCTTCCCCACGGTGTTCATGATCATCTCCGCCTTAAAGGAAGACGAGGTGCAGATTCTCCACGACATGACCGGCATCCTCGGCTTTGTGCCCTACGGGCCGATCGGGTTTCAAAACTTCCG